>JAISWY010000013.1 GCA_031270925.1 Candidatus Symbiothrix sp. | reverse complement strand
AAAGGCAATGGACGACAATTTCGACAATCCGGAAACGTTCTTTTATGCCGCCGTCAGCCGGTTGCGCGGACAAAAGGCGTTCGTCGCTCAACGTGCAGACATCGACAAAATACTGGAATATCTGAACGCTGCAATTATGATTGAACCCAAAGGTATCTATCACTATTTCCTGTCGTATATCAAGTACGATTATTTTCACCGGAAATACCTGAACATCTCGCCAAATCATATCGAAGAATATGAAACGGCAAACGAAACCGGAGTTTCCGACGAAGAGATTCAACAACTGTTTTCGGTGTTGTGCGTAGAAAAACCGGAGGTGTTTTGCAACTGACCCAATATAAAGGCTATCGAAGTTTTAATAAATTAACCAAAAAATAACTCCGAATGTTAATAATCATTCGGAGTTATTTTTTTAACATTGAATTGTGCGCAGAATTACTTCGCAATCACGCGAATCATTTCAACCAATTTGTTGCTGTAACCCCATTCGTTGTCGTACCAGGAAACCACTTTTGCAAAGCTTTCATCCAAAGAAATTCCGGCTTTTGCATCGTAAACGGAAGTCAGCGGGCATCCACGGAAGTCGGTTGAAACAACTGCTTCGTCGGTATAGCCCAAAATGCCTTTTAATTCGCCTTCGGAAGCGGCTTTCATTGCAGCGTCGATATCGGCTTGCGTTGCCGGTTTTGCCAAAACAACGGTCAAATCCACAACCGAAACATCGGAAGACGGAATACGCATCGACATACCGGTCAATTTTCCATTCAATTCGGGCAATACTTTACCAACGGCTTTGGCAGCGCCGGTAGAAGACGGAATAATGTTTTCCAAGATTCCGCGACCTCCGCGCCAGTCTTTTGTCGATGGACCGTCAACTGTTTTTTGCGTAGCGGTTGCTGCGTGAATTGTCGTCATCAAACCTTTTACGATACCGAATTTGTCGTTCAATACTTTGGCGATGGGAGCCAAGCAGTTGGTGGTGCAAGATGCGTTGGAGATAATGTCTTGACCTGCGTATTTGTCGCTGTTTACGCCGAAAACGAACATCGGGGTAGCGTCTTTCGAAGGAGCGGAAAGGATTACTTTTTTCGCGCCGGCTTCGATGTGTTTGCGAGCGGAAGCGTCATCCAAGAAGAAACCGGTGGATTCAACAACCACTTCTGCGCCGACTTCGTTCCATTTCAAGTTTGCGGGATCTTTTTCTGCTGTGAGGCGGATTTTTTTACCGTTTACAATCATAGAGTTGCCTTCTACGGCAATTTCACCTTTGAATGCACCGTGTACAGAATCGTATTTCAGCATATAAGCCAAATAATCCGGCGCCAACAAGTCGTTGATACCTACTACTTCGATGTCGTTAGCAAAGTTATATACTGCTGCACGAAACACCATCCGGCCAATCCGGCCAAATCCATTAATACCTACTTTGATCATTGTGAACTAATTTATAAAATTAATAAAATAAGATTTATCCTAAATCTTTTTGCGCCGCAAAAGTAGTAATTTTTTCGGAATTAATCAAGGAAACTTTATGTTTTCTCGGTTTATAGGGCTTGGAGTTGCCACAACCGCACGAATCGGCTGTGGCACAAGAAGATAAAATAATCGTTGATAATAACGAAATACTTAGATATTGCACAAATATTTTTTTCATATCTCATATCTTAGTGAAAACGGATGCCTATTTCTTCTTTCTCGCTTTTCCCTTGGCCTTTTTTTCGGGCGCTTCCTTAATGATTTTCATCGCTTCCTCGAACGTGAGATTTTTGGGAACGATGCCTTTTGGGATTTTGTAATTGTTTTTTTCGTAAGCGATATAGGGGCCAAAACGTCCGTTAAGTACTTGCAGTTTAGCGTCTTCTGCGAAATTTTTCAGCGTTTTGTTAGCATCGCGTTCTTGCTTTTCGGCGATGAGTTTTTCCGCATCTTCAATTGTAATCGTGTAGGGATTGTGTGTTTTTGGAATCGTTACAAACGCATTGTCGTATTTCAAATAAGGCCCGAAGCGACCGATGGCGGCCGTAACCGTTTTGCCGTTAAATTCGCCCACTGTACGAGGCAAGCCGAAGAGCGACAGGGCTTCTTCCAAAGTAATCGTTTCAATCGATTGTCCTTGGGTCAGGGATGCGAATTGCGGCTTTTCCTCGTCTTCGGCCGAACCGATTTGTACGAATGCACCGAACCGTCCGATTTTGACCGACACAGGTTTGCCGGTTTTCGGATCGGTTCCCAGCAAGCGTTCGCCGACTTTGTATTCGGTTTTCATTGCCGAAACGGTTTCCACAATCGGATGGAAAAGTTTGTAGAATTTATCCAGCGTATCCGTCCATTGAATTTTGCCTTCGGCCACACGGTCAAATTCCTTTTCCAAATCGGCCGTGAAGTTGTATTCCAGCACCAAGGGGAAATTTTCGGTCAGAAAATCATTGACTACAAAGCCTGAGTCGGTCGGCATCAATTTATTTTTATCGGCGCCGACGGTTTCGTTTTTGACTTTTTTATTGATATTGTTGTCCTTTAATATTAAGGTAACGAACGGTCTTGCTTCGCCGTCTTTGTTGCCTTTGATCACGTAGCCGCGCTGTTGAATGGTCGAAATGGTCGGTGCGTAAGTCGAAGGTCGTCCGATGCCCAATTCTTCGAGTTTGCGTACCAAGCTTGCTTCGGTGTAGCGGAAAGGGCGTTGTGTAAGTCGTTCTGCGGCAGATGCTTCGTTCAAAAGTAACTTTTCGCTGACTTTCATCGGCGGAAGCAGTGAATCGGTGTTTTCGTCGCTTGTTTCGTCGTCGGTATCTTCGAGATACACGCGCAAAAAACCATCGAAGAGAATCACTTCGCCTTGTACCAGAAATTTTTCGCTTGCTTTTCCACTGATGCCGATGCTTACGGTGGTGCGTTCGAGTTCTGCGTCAGCCATTTGCGAAGCTAATGTGCGTTCCCAAATCAGCTTGTATAATTTTTGTTCCTGATCGCTTCCTTTGATGGCGTGGTTGTTCATATAAGTCGGACGGATGGCTTCGTGAGCTTCCTGTGCGCCTTTCGTTTTGGTTTGGTATTGACGGATTTTGACGTATTTGGCTCCAAATTCGTCCGTAATTTCTTTTTTGGAAGCGTTTAACGCCAAAGTCGAAAGGTTCAACGAATCGGTACGCATATAAGTAATGAATCCCGCTTCGTAGAGTCGCTGAGCAATCGACATGGTTTGCGATACGCTGAATCCGATTTTACGGGAAGCTTCCTGTTGCAAAGTGGAAGTTGTGAACGGAGGCGCCGGCGATTTTTTGCCCGGTCGTGTGCTGACATCTTCAATCGTGAAAATGGCGTTTTTCAAACTTTCCAAAAAGGCTTGCGCTTCGGTTTCGGTCGCGAATTTCTTGTTCAATTCGGCTTTAATGACCGATTTTCCGTCGGGCAAAAGGAACAAAGCATTAACGCGAAAAAACGCTTCGGCATTGAATTGGTTGATTTCTCGCTCGCGTTCGACAATCAGGCGCACGGCTACGGATTGCACTCGTCCGGCCGAGAGCGACGGTTTGATTTTTTTCCACAATATCGGCGATAATTCAAAGCCTACGATGCGATCCAATACGCGGCGGGCTTGTTGTGCGTTTACCAAATTCAAGTCGATTTTGCGCGGATTTTCAATGGCGTTCACAATGGCCGGTTTCGTAATTTCGTGAAACACAATGCGTTTTGAATCGTTGTCGTTCAATCCGAGAACGGTATATAAATGCCATGCAATGGCTTCTCCTTCGCGGTCTTCATCGGAAGCGAGCCATACGGTTTGGGCTTCCTTGGCGGCCTTTTTCAGTTTTTTGACTGTTTCCGCCTTTTCGGGCGAAATCACATAGTCGGGCTTGAAATGATTGGCGACATCGACGCTCATTCCTTTGTCTTTCAAGTCGCGGATATGTCCGTAACTTGATAATACTTGGTAGTCTTTACCCAAAAATTTCTCGATGGTTTTTGCTTTCGCCGGCGATTCTACTATGATTAAATTTTTCTGCATCTTTTTGTATTTTCAAACATTTGCGGGCGCAAAGGTAAATAAAAATTTAAAATTTTATGCTTGCACCCGCCATAATATTGCAATTTTGTGCGGGATAAGCGTACCAAATATCATATTTTTGAAACAAAAGATTGTTGACTTTTGCGAAAAACGATACCGTGGGATTCAATATGTAATTGGCTGATAATGAGAGATCGTGGATGTTTTTCATCTGCTCGGTTTCGGCATTATAATTCAAGGTTTTTCTTCCGGTTTCCAGATGATAATTCAAATCACATCGTAATGGGAGATGAGGAATATTAACTCCAACTTTGGCTTTGCCGATAAAAACCGGTTTATTCCATGCTTCCGCAGCTATGCCGGAGGGATTAAATATTAGCTCTTTTGCTTCAAGTATATTCCAATGATTGTAAAGCAGTTGCACATCGAAATCTACCATGCCTTGATAATCGTATTTTATATTTCCACCTAATTTGTATAAGGAAATATCATAGTAAAATGGAACCATATTGGGAAGAAAATGTTCATTATAAATCCAAGTATTTCCGGCAAAAAAGTTTAGGCCGAGATTGGCAACCGGCGTATATGACAAACCGACGGTTGCATCTAAGGGAATTTTACTGTCTTGAATACGGTAGGCCGGAAATATATAGCGATTATTCAAACGGCTGTTATAGTTGCAGTTATCTTGTATTCCGCCGGTGGCCGTAACATACAGGTGGAAAATATCGACCGGCCGCCAATTGAAGTGAACATTCGGTGCAAAAAGGAAATTTTTCACTTTGCCTGCTTGCAGGTCGAAACTCACACCTAATTTTATATCCCAAACATTGCCTTCCAATAGAATATAAGGTTTTGCCGATAAAGTAGTGTAATCGTCATAATCGAATAGCTCTATTTGTAATTGTTCGCGCGATTGATATTGGTAAGATTTAATCGAAGCCGCAATGCCGAACCATTGATTGCTCAACACATCGACGTCGGCTATTACACGATTTTCTTTTCCGGTAAATAATTCATCTGCAAAGGGAAGTTTTTGTGTGAATAAAGTGTAAGTGAGCTTGGCTTTGAATATAATGTTATTATTATTCAGCGATTCCATCCCGGTATGAATCAAAAAACGTTGATTGACACGGTCTTTATTCGGAGGGGTAGAGGCCGGTGTGTAACCGTAATCATTAAACCCCGAATAAACATACAGCGCATTAGCCGAAATCTTCAATTTTTTCCATTGATGCAAGAAATCGGTTCCGAATAAATTATCGTTGATTTTCATTTTCCCCGTTTCATCGGCTTGCAAATAATGCACCGTACTATTGCTCGAACGACGTGAAGCAAACACGCTCAAACGATTGGTCGACGAATTTAATATCTGATAACCCGCATCGCCGTCGAAATTAAACAATGTTCCGAGTCCCAAATCCAAGTACCCGCGTTTTTTGGAAGTTGCAAAATCCGTAAAGTAATTTTTCGCCTTAATCGCCTGAAAATAAGGTGGAATATTACAATCCAAAGTGTAATTGGAATATTCGGCTTGCGATTTCGGCGCTTCAGGCATTTTCACTTCCGGCAAGCGATTCAACTTGTCGGCATCGCGCAAACTGGGGGTATATTCCTTTTCCACAGTCAGTTCACGATTGAGATTCGACTCGTTGGTTTGACTTTGTGCGGCTAAAATCCCGCCAATACAAAACAGGGCAATACAGATTTGTTTCATTTTCTGATGGAAATAAATTTCGACAAAAGTAGTGATTTTTTTGATAAAAACATTGACGGCTTCACACCGAGTGAAACCGTCAACTAACCGAGGACTTGTGGGATGTCCCGTAAAATAAACATATAATAAATGAAGAAAGTATGTTAATGCAAAGGTAAGGCTTTTTTTCATATCCGGTTTTCAATCGGTTTGTTTTTTTTCGCAATTTTCGCGAATTATTTTCACTAATTTTTTCATTTTTAGTAAAAAAAATCAAATGAAAATGGTTTGTTGCAAAAAATTAGATTACCAAAGCAATTTTTCGCTTACAGTGCCAATAAGCTCGCGTTGTTTGTTCAAAAATTGCAATTGCCGGATTTCGTTGGATTGGGTAATCAGCATCGACGATTTTTTCAAGTAATAGAACCAAGCCCGATGTTGCAAACAGAGATTATCGTTTGGGATAAAGATCGAATTAATGCCGTGAATACAGTATTGCGAGACGGTCTGTTCGTCGTAATTGATATAGGCGGAATTAATTTCAATATCAATAAAAGAAACGTAGATGTCGCATGTTGTTCCGAATGCATTGTCGCCTTTTTGAACCACTCCGGAGAGGATATCTACTAACGCAAGCAAATCCGTTTTTAATGTATTAATTTCATCGTTGGTCATCAGAAACAGCTTACCATAATATTGTACTTCACGGATAAAGGGTAAAAAGAAGTTTCTGTCCAAAACGAAAGTTGTGTTCCGGTTGTGTTTGATTTCTTCCGCGAATTGCGTGCGCAGGACATTCATTTCCGGCGACAGGCATATTTTGGAATACATGCAATTGACAGGCGTTTGGTTTGATTGATGCAACCATTTACAATAAAATAACTTGAACAACGATTCATATTGCGCTATGAACGATAAAGGAAGACAACAGGAAGAAACTATCAATTCCGATTGCGAAGCTTTATTCATCTCTTTTGCCAAAGAAAGAAATTCTTCATACATCAGCAAAAAATTGGTTTGTATGTTGGATGTGGGTTGCTTCGGATGCAAATCGAAAAATATTCGTTCTATGTTTTGCTTTACTCCGATAATATCGTTTACCGAAAATTTCAAAACTTTCGATAACAGGGCGATTTCTTCAAACGAAAAAGCAATTTGACTCTTCATCCGGCGATAGGCCGATTCCCGGCTGATATGAAGCAGTTCCATCAGATAGTCAATCGGTTTTATATTAGAAGGAAGATATTCCAATATTGTTTTTACTACTTCGTTGTTTAAGTTTGCATTCATGATTTGTTTTACTTTACCGGCAAAGATAGAGGGATTTTTTCATTTTTTTCATTACCTTTGCGACGTTTTTCATAAAAAAGAACTCAATCTTATGACAAAAAAAGTTTCTCCGGTAGCGAAATTCAAATCTTTACGGACTCCTTTTTATTATTATGACGCCGATTTGTTGCGGGCGACTTTGCAGGTCGTAGTCGAAGAATCGTCGAAGTATGATTACCATATTCATTATGCAGTCAAGGCGAACGCCAATCCGAGAATTCTATCGATCATCCACGAGAGCGGTTTGGGTGTCGATTGCGTGAGCGGAGGCGAAATCGAAGCGGCTTTGAAAGCAGGTTTTCCGGCCTCCAAAATCGTTTTTGCCGGTGTAGGGAAAGCCGATTGGGAAATTAATCTCGGTTTGGACAACAATATTTTTTGCTTCAATGCCGAATCAATTCCCGAATTGGAAGTGATTAACGAATTGGCGCTTGCCAAAGGGAAAACAGCTCATGTGGCTCTGCGCGTGAATCCCGAAGTGGATGCTCATACGCACCACCACATCACAACCGGAACAAAAGAAAATAAATTCGGTATCAATTTAGACCAATTAGATAAGGTATTAGACCAATTGGAAAACCTGAAATCCTTGCGATTGATCGGCTTGCATTTCCATATCGGATCGCAACTAACCGAATTAGAGCCGTTTATCAATCTGTGCAAACGAGCGGAAGAATTACAGGAACAGTTGTTGAAACGCAATATCCACTTGGAAAACATCAATTTCGGCGGTGGTCTGGGAATTGATTACAGGCATCCCGACCAACATTCGATTCCCGATTTCAAATCGTATTTTGAAACTTTCCATCGCTATTTCAAAGTATTACCCGGTCAGCAAGTCCATTTCGAGCCGGGGCGTTCGATAGTCGGACAATGTGGAAACTTGATTTCCAAGGTGTTATACCTGAAAGAAGGCAGTTTCAAAAAATTCGTCGTTTTGGATGCCGGATTTACCGAATTGCTTCGTCCAGCAATGTATGATGCTTATCATCAGATAGAAAACATCAGCTCGAGTGAGAAAACGGAAGTTTACGATGTGGTCGGCCCGATTTGCGAGTCGTCCGATTGTTTCGGGAAAGACCGGGAATTACCGCTCACGAATCGAGGAGATTTTGTGGTTTTGCGTTCGGCCGGCGCTTACGGCGAAAGTATGGCTTCGCAATACAATTGTCGTCAGTTACCGCAATCTTATTTTTCAGATAGTTTAGAATGAATTTCGTTTCGATAGATATTGTTTTGTCGGCGGCCCTGCTGCTGTGTTTGATTGTCCAATTGGTTGATTATTGGGTGTTTCTGTACAAACCTTACTGTTATCAAAAAGCGGTACAAAAAGGCAAAATCGCTCTTCCAACAGCTCAACCGCCCGTTTCGGTTGTGATTTATGCACGGAACGAAGATGAAAATCTGGAAACCTATCTTCCTTCGATTTTGGAACAGAATTATCCCGATTTTGAAGTAATCGTTGTCAATGAAGATTCGACCGACGATACCGAATCGGTTTTGAAACACTTGGAATTGAAGTATAAACACTTGTATCATACCATTTTACCGGGACAAAGCCGGAATGTGAGCCGGAAAAAGATGGCGCTGACTTTAGGCATCAAAGCCGCACATCACGAAGTTTTGGTGTTTATCGAAGCCGACAGTCATCCCTTAGGTCCCGATTGGTTGCGGTCGATGGCGCGGTATTTTACCGACGAAAAAACGGTTGTTTTGGGCTGGGCTTTTTTAGAAAAATACCCTTTTCGTTTTGCCGCTTACGATTATTTTTGCGAAAACCTGCAAACAATCTTATTCGCTTTACGCAGAAAAACTTATCGTGCCAACGGACGAAATATGGCTTACCGGAAAACCGCTTTTTTCCAACAAAAGGACTTGTCGAATTACAATTTTATTGATGCGGGCGAAGACGATTTGCTTATTATTGGCATGACTTCCGAAAGCAATACAGCGGTAGATTTATCGGTCGAAAATAACGTAGCCGTCGATATGCAAGCCGTTTGGATGTGGAAAGAATATAAATTGCGTCGCGCTTTCGCTTACCCGTTTTACCCATTATTCGTCAAAAATTTCGACCGGATAGAGCAGGGGAGTACTATGCTATTTTATGCCTTGTGGGTGCTTACGGCTGTGTTTATGTTTCCGAATTGGTTGGGTTTGGGCGGTTTGTTTTTGCTGCTTGCGATTCGTTTTTCGACGCAATACCTTGTCATCA
>JAISWY010000395.1 GCA_031270925.1 Candidatus Symbiothrix sp. | reverse complement strand
CTTCCGGCGTATCGAAAGAACAGGCGAAAAACATAACCGAGCAGTCGGGCGATGTTTTTGCGGCTATTGCAATGGCGATTTACGAAGCGACCGAGTTGCATGATGAAGAACATACGATTCTGACCATCAAAAATGCAGCTCGTCATTATTCTCCTTGGAATTCGAAAATTTATACATTACGAGAAATACCTAATAAAAGATGAAAAGTTTCAAATATACAATCAACGGAAATGTTTATAAAGTAGTTATAAACAGCATCGAGGATACCATTGCCCACGTGGAAGTGAATGGTACGCCTTACAAAGTCGAGATGAACAAACCGACTAAAAAACAAGTAGTTACCATTAAGCGCCCGGCGCAAACGCTTGTTCCTCCGATTGCGAAGCCGCAACAGGCAAACGCCGGAGCAGAAGCTTTGCGTTCGCCGCTGCCCGGTATCATTTTGGATATTGCAGTGAAAGCAGGCGATACGGTTAAAAAAGGTCAGAAAGTATTGATTTTGGAAGCCATGAAAATGGAAAATACGATCAATGCCGACCGCGACGGAGTGGTAAAAGAAATAAAAGTAAACAAAGGCGACTCCGTGTTGGAAGGTGCGGATTTGATTATAATCGGATAAGTTATGGAATCTCTTTCGTTTTTGGGCGACAATCTCGTAACATTTTGGTCATATACCGCCTTTGCCAATTTTACTTACGGGCATTTGATTATGATTTTGGTGGGATTGGTCTTTATTTATTTGGCCATCGCCAAGGAATTTGAGCCTATGTTGTTGATTCCCATCGGGTTCGGTATTTTAATCGGAAATATTCCTTTTAAAGATGCGGGCTTGCAGTTGGGAATTTATGAGCAAGGTTCGGTGTTGAATATTCTGTATCAGGGAGTTACTTCCGGTTGGTATCCGCCGCTTATCTTTTTGGGAATCGGCGCCATGACCGACTTTTCGGCTTTGATTTCCAATCCTAAATTGATGTTGATTGGCGCCGTGGCGCAATTCGGTATTTTCGGCGCATACGTCATCGCTTTGTCCATGGGATTTGAACCGAATCAGGCCGGCGCTATCGGTATTATCGGTGGCGCGGATGGGCCTACGGCTATCTTTCTCTCCTCAAAATTAGCGCCTAATTTGATGGGCGCTATTGCGATTTCGGCCTATTCCTATATGGCTTTGGTACCGGTAATTCAACCCCCCATCATGAGGTTATTGACTACTAAGAAAGAACGGGTTATCCGTATGAAACCGCCCCGCGTGGTTTCGCAAACGGAAAAAATCCTGTTTCCGATTTTCGGTTTGTTGCTGACTTGTTTCCTGGTTCCGTCGGGACTTCCGCTTTTGGGAATGTTGTTCTTCGGTAACTTGTTGAAAGAATCGGGTGTAACCCGTCGTTTGGCCGAAACAGCCCGCGGCCCGATGATTGATATTGTAACCATCTTGTTGGGAATAACGGTCGGCGCTTCCACGCAAGCCACGCAATTTCTAACATTAGATTCGGTAAAGATTTTCGCATTGGGAGCCGGTTCGTTTGTTATTGCAACTGCTGCGGGCGTTTTGTTCGTTAAATTTTTCAACTTGTTTTTGAAGCAAGGCAATAAAATTAATCCTTTGATTGGCAATTCAGGTGTTTCGGCAGTACCCGACTCGGCGCGTATTTCGCAAACGGTTGGATTGGAATACGATTCGACCAATTATTTATTGATGCACGCGATGGGGCCGAATGTGGCAGGCGTAATCGGTTCGGCTGTGGCGGCTGGGGTGTTGCTCGGATTCCTCGGTTAATTCTACATGAACAGGAAAGAGACATGGACTAAAATTCGGCGCGGGATCAAATATCCCGTGTTGATTTTTTTCATCCGTTTGTTTATCATCACGCTTCGCTTTTTCCCTCGCCGCGGGGTCGAAATCGTCTTTGCAAGTTTGGCACGCGCCGCCTTTTTTATCGACCGAAAAGATAAAAAACGCACCATCGACACACTGACTTTTATCTACGGAAAAGAAAAAACGTCGCAGCAAATCAAGCAAATGGCACGCGAAGTGTTTATCAATCAAGCGCTTAACTTTGCCGATTACCTGAATGTTTTGCATTGGAAAACCCGCAAACAATTTTCAAAAATGGTTGATTTTGTCGGCGAAGAACATCTCCGCAAAGCCTACGACCAAAACAAAGGCGTTCTTTGCCTGATGATGCACACCGGCTCATGGGAACTGTCGGCTATCATGCCGCCGATCATGGGTTACGAAACAACGGCTGTGAGCAAAGCCATGCGCAATCCGAAAATCGACCAATTGATAGTGGAAGCCCGCGAAAGTCGCGGAATGAAAAATATCGCACGCGGAAAATCTTATCCCAAGATATTAGAATCCTTGGCCAAAGGCGAATGTATGATCATCATGATCGATCAGGATACCAAAGTAAAAGGCGTTTTCGTCGATTTCTTCGGTCGCCAAGCTTATACACCCGATGGAGCCGCCCGCATTGCATTAGACACTCATGCGCCGGTATTGTTAATGTATATGCAACGAGTTGAAAATCACAGGCATCGCTTTACCATTTTGCCCGAAATTCCTTTGGTGGAAACGGGCGACCGCGAATTTGATTTGTACGAAAATACCCGCATCTATACGCAAAAAATGGAAGAAGTGATTCGCGAAATCCCTACACAATGGGTTTGGATGCACGAACGCTGGAAAACCACGCCGGAAGATGTGGAGCAGTATTTGGCATGGAAAAATAAAGTGAAAAAATTATGATCTCAGCATCTTCCGAACTACAAAAACGCCTCTTCGGTCTGGGCGCCATCATCGGTCATACGCCTATGTTTAAGATTGATTACCGTTATCACGACAAACCGTGCGTGATTTATGCCAAGGCCGAATACCACAATTTTACCGGCAGCATCAAGGATCGCATCGCGTATTATATTCTTGATCGAGCTTATAAAACCGGCGAGTTGCGCCCGAATATGCACATTATGGAGGCTACGAGTGGCAATACAGGCATCTCGTTTTCGGCATTGGGACGCGCAATGGGACATGAAGTTACTATTTTTATCCCTAATTGGATGAGCGCCGAACGCATCGAACTGATGCGCAGTTTCGGGGCAAATATTCGTTTGGTTACTCCCGAAGAAGGCGGATTTTTGGGCAGCATCCGGTTGGCCGAACAAGCGAAAGCCGACCGACCAAATGATATTTTTCTCCCGCGCCAATTCGATAATTACATGAATTGCGAAGCACATGCTATCTCCACCGGCCCCGAAATCGTACAACAATTGGTGCAACTGGGTGTGATGCCCGATGCGTTTGTGGCAGGTGTAGGAACCGGCGGAACGGTTATGGGTGTAGGAAAATTCCTGAAAAGTATCCATCCCGATACCAAAATTTATCCTTTGGAACCGGCCGATTCGCCAACCTTATCTACCGGATACAAAGTCGGAAAACACCGCATTCAAGGCATTTCGGACGAATTTATTCCTTCGATCGTGAAATTAAACGAATTGGACGATATTATTCAGGTCGATGACGGCGATGCGATTATCATGGCACAACAACTGGCTCGTAATTTGGGACTTGGCGTCGGTATTTCGTCGGGCGGCAATTTTCTCGGCGCAGTGAAAGTGCAGAATTTGTTAGGCAAGGATGCCATTGTAACCACCGTTTTCGCCGACGACAGCAAGAAATACCTCAGTACCGATTATGCCAAAAACGAACCAGTTAAAGAGGGTTTTCTCTCGCCGGATATTCGATTGGAGAAGTTGACAATTTTGAAATAGCGGCCTGCTCCCTCATCACTCACCATGGAAGCGCGTCATGTCGAGCGGAGCGAAGCGTAGTCGAGACATCTGCTTTACATATTGTTATCCCAGTGCTTACAACAATAGCAACACAATTAAAATCAGATGTCTCCACGCGGTCGCTCCGCTCCCTTGGTCGACATGACGGGACAGTCAAAGGAAAAAGGGGGTGACTCAGCAAGTCCCGGTAGCACGAACTCTATTAACCGGCATATCTTGTTTATTTTTCATCTCTATATCTAACTTTTTTCCCGGTTCGTAGAGAAATAAGTGTAAACCGCCGGCACAACAAACAGCGTAAGGAAAGTAGAAACCAGCATCCCCCCGATAACTGAAATTCCCATCGCAATTCGGCTGTTGGCGCCTTCCGCACTGGCAAAAGCCAAGGGCAAGAGTCCCAAGATCGTCGATAAGCTCGTCATCAAAATCGGTCGGAAACGTTGAACGGCGGCTTCTTCGATGGCTTTCCACTTGTCTAAACCGCTCTCTTGGCGTTGGTTGGCAAATTCGACAATCAAGATACCGTTTTTGGCGACTAATCCGATAAGCATAATGATTCCTATCTGACTGAATATATTCATCGTAACGCCGAAAACGCTCATGAAAAACAAGGCGCCGGCGATCGCCAAAGGAACTGTAAGCATCACGATAAACGGGTCTTTGAAACTTTCGAATTGCGCCGCTAAAATCAGGAATATTAGAATTAAAGCCAATGCAAAAGCAAACATCAAACTGGACGAACTTTCGCGGAACTCTTTCGATTCGCCGCTCAAAGCCGTCCGGAACGAATCGGCCAAGACTTCCGAAGCGATTTTATCCATTTCGTCCAAGCCTTCGCCGATGGTAACGCCTTTGGCCAAGCCCGACGAAATGGTTGCCGAGTTAAAACGGTTGTAGCGATACAGTTGCGGCGGCGCCACACTTTCCGAAAGTTCGACCATATTGTCCAATTGAATCATGTCGCCGATACTATTTTTAATGTAGAGTGAACGCAAATCCAAGGGTGTATTGCGTTGCTGGCGATTGATTTCGGCCAAAATCTGGTATTGTTTGCCGTTCATGTAGAAATAGCCCATCCGTTGTCCCGAAAGTGCGTATTGCAATGTCTGTCCAATGTCGCGTGTGCTTACGCCCAATAAAGCGGCTTTGTCGCGATCGATTTCGATGCGCGTTTCGGGCTTGGTAAATTTCAGGTTCACATCGGCCATTTGGAAGAGCGGACTTTCGTTTACCTTGTTCATGAATTTGGGAATAAATTCCTGCAATTTTTCGATATTCGGCGCTTGCAAAACATATTGTATCGGCATTCCACCGCGACGACCGCCGAAAGTCGATTGCTGTTGCACGAACGAACGTGCTTCGTTTTCGGTGCGGACGGCAGCCGACAATTCATCGGCGATTTTCATCTGACTGCGTTCGCGTTCCTTAATATCAGGTAAGGCCAAACGAATAAACGAGCGACTTTGATTGACCATCATCGTATTGGATTCCCTTTCGGGAACGATCGAATCGGCGATGGCAACGATTTTCTCGGAATAATCGCGGTAAAACTCGTAAGTCGAACCTTCCGGCCCGCGCATATTGATTGTAACTTGCGAACGGTCTTCCATGGGCGCCATTTCGGATGGGATTTTTTGCCATAAAACGACAATCAATATTAAGGTAAAACCAACGATGAGCCACGTTATCCAACGACGTTTCAAAAAATAGTGTAAGCCATTGGCATATATACGATTTAAGCCTGTGAAAAACGGTTCCGTCCACCGGTAAAAAGCGTTTTGTTTTTCGCGCTTTTTCAATAATTTGGTGGCGAGCATCGGTGTAAAAGTCAATGCGGCGAAAGTAGAAATCAGCACCGAACCCGAAACCACGATACTAAACTCGCGGAACAAACGTCCGGTCATTCCTTCCATGAAAACAATCGGGAAAAAGACGGCAATCAACGTGATACTTGTTGAAACCACGGCGAAGAAAATTTCCTTGGCGCCTTCAATACCGGCTTCCAAAGGATTCATTCCTTTTTCGATTCGGATGTAAATATTTTCGGTCATCACAATAGCGTCATCAACGACCAAACCGACCGACAGGACGACGGCCAGCATCGACAGTACATTAATCGAAAATCCGGCCAGATACATAATGAAAAACGCGCCGATAAGTGAAACCGGAATCACGATACACGGCACGAGCGTAACCCGCCAATCGCGTAAAAACAGAAATATGATGACGATAACCAAGCCGAACGCCACAAAAACCGTTTCTTCCACTTCGGCAATCGAAGCGCGGATGAATTGCGTGTTATCGAACGTAGTAGATAGAACCACATCTTCGGGTAAATCTTTTTGCATTTGTGTTACGCGCAAAGCTACTTCGTCCGAAATCTCAATTTGATTGGCGCCGGGCTGCGGAATCACAACCACTGCCACCATCGGCACGCCGTTTTTTCGCATGATGCTCCGTTGGTCTTCGGGGCCTAATTCAGCTGTTCCTATGTCGCGAAAACGGATAATATTGAAATTATCTTCCTTGATAATCAGGTTATTAAATTCTTCGGGTGTTTTCATTAAACCCAAGGTGCGGATGGTCAGTTCCATCTTGTCGCCTTCGATGCTGCCCGACGGCAGTTCTACATTTTCGCGGTCGATGGCGTTTTTAATGTCCATCGGCGTAATGCCGTAAGCCGCCATTTTAATCGGGTCGAGCCACAAACGCATCGAATAGCGTTTTTCGCCCCAAATCCCAACCGAACTCACGTTTTGAATGGTTTGCAGGCGTTCTTTTACAGTTAAATCAGCTATTTCGCTCAATTCCAACAGATTGCGTTTTTCGCTTTGTAAAGTTAATTGCACAATCGGTTGGTCGTCGGCGTCGGCTTTGGCAACCGTGGGCGGGTCGCAATCGCGCGGCAGAAAACGTTGAGCGCGGGAAACCTTATCACGAACGTCATTCGCAGCAGTTTCCATATCCACGCTTAACTCAAACTCGACCGTGATGCGCGACGAACCCTGACTGCTCACGCTCGAAAGCGAACGGATACCCGGAATGCCGTTAATATTCTGTTCCAAGGGTTCCGTAATTTGATTTTCAATCACATCGGCATTGGCGCCGGGGTAAGTAACATTGACCGTAATAATCGGGTTATCTACGCTGGGATATTCGCGCACGCCCAAATAGGAATAGCCGATAAACCCGAAAATCAGGATGATCAACACCATAACAGTGGATAGAACGGGGCGTTTTATGCTTAATTCGGAAATATTCATTGAAGGATACACTTTTTTTACAAACGGAAGCAAAAGTACATGAAAAAACCGGGTTTTCCAAACACATGAATCGGAAATGCGAAATCGGCGAAACTTTGGTCGCTTTCGCCAATGCCGATGGCGACGAATTGAAGTCGGGCGAAGGAATGAAACGGCTCGTGGTTTAAAGTAATCTTAGGGCGCAAACAGTTCTCTTACCTCCCCCTTCTCCAACAAAACCGCCGGATGATACGACATCTTCGCCTGCCGCAACGATACCAAACCCAAATCCTCCTCGCGATTGATATACCGATACTCACCGCAATTATGCTCCGCAAACTGCTGATTAATCATCGTAAACCCGCCGTCGATTTCATACAGGGATTTTTCGGCATGAATACCGAAGGTATCGGCCGCCAAAGCTTGTCCGTAGGAATAGGCTAATATTTCGCCGCCGATGCGCAAAGCGCCGCCAATCAAACCTAATCGTTCAAAATGCTCAAAAGCCTGATGCGTCGCCAAACATTCCTGCACAAGCGATTGGTCGTCGCTACATCCGCCGTTTTCAGCACACCACCGGCGATATAATTGCAGGCAATCGGGAATGATTTCGCGCGTAATCGGCAAATATTCCCATTCGTAAGTACGTTTGAATTTGTTGATATGGTTGCGTTTCGCTTGGTATTTTTTTCCGACTAATCGAATCAAATCATCGGCAGAATAGAGATATTCATACCAATCGCGGTCGGATTCAAAGGAAAAGCGGCCGGGTAGGACTTGCTCGATTTGCGCGAACATTTCGGATGTTACGGCATACAAGCGAAAATCATCGCCCCGTTCGGCGGCATCGGCCATCAGGATTTCGAGTGCGGTTTTCAAATCGCCGCTTCCCAAGGGAAACAAATAGCCGGGTTCTTCCGAGGCTTGGAATCGAATGAATAAAAAGTTACTGCCTTCTACGGCAAAAGTCGTGTTATAGAGATGCCTCCAACTGAAAATATTGGAAAAGGAGAAATCGCAATTACGGAAAACGCTTTGATTGAAAAAAGATTGGATGGTATCTTTGTCTTCGATTCGGATAGGCGTAAAAGCAAGCATATAAATAGTTTACAAGCGGTTGTTGTTCGGAAAAACAATGGTCGGCTTAAACTTTTTGGCCTCCTCGAAATCCATCAGTGCGTAAGAGAGGATAATGACCACATCGCCGGGCAGGAATTTGCGGGCGGCGGCTCCGTTAAGGCAGATTATACCCGAAGCTCGTTCACCGGTAATCACGTAAGTTTCAATCCGTTCGCCGTTGTTATTGTTCAACACCTGCACTTTTTCACCTTCGATGAAGTTGGCGGCGTCCATCAAATCTTTATCAATGGTAACGCTTCCGATATAGTTCAAATTGGCGTCCGTAACCCTTACGCGGTGCAACTTCGATTTAAGAACTTGAATCAACATTCTCTATTATTTTGAAATCGGGGGCAAAGGTAATACAAAAAAATATCTTTCAAAAAGCAATGGCAGGTTTTTCTTTTTCATAAAACACTTTATCTAAAACCAAAGGAATAATTTTCGGATTCACACCGGATTCAATCAATTCCGGCAAATCATTCTCAAACATTTCGATAAATTCGGCCGGCAGTTGCTTGCTCATTTGGAACGAAAGCGCATACCAATGAATTGCATCTTTTGGGCGATTCATCGCCAATTGCACGTGGCCGGCGTTAAGGTAATCGGTGGCGTCAGGTTGCGAATCAATCAAACGTTGGAAATAATCGGCGGCTTGGTCGTATTTCCGAAGTAAAAATGACGTCCACGCGATGGCTCGCCACGCTTTTTCTTTGTTTTCCGTCAGATATTCAACTTTAAAATACTGTTTCAGAGCCGGTTCGTATTCTTTTAATTCCAATAAGCAATGGCCGATATTGAATTGTAAGGTCAGATTATCGGGACTTTGCTGTTCTGCTTTTTTGTAATAATGCAGCGCTTCTTGCGGATTTTTCAATACGCGGTGCAGATGCGCCAATTTTTTGATTGTCCACGAATGGTTCGCGTTCAGCAATTCTGCTTTTAGGTAGGCATCCAAAGCGGCCTCCAATTGTCCTGATTGCTGTAGTGAGTATGCTTTCTTTTGATGCAAAACATCGTTGTTCGGATCGGAAATGAGCAGGTGGTCGAAAATGTCGATGGCTTCTTTCCAATAATTCCGATGGAAATAATATTCACCGATAACCATCAGGCTATCAGCTCCTTGAATGATTTTGAAAATCGACGGAACCTGATAAAACTCGATGGGAGCGGCGAAAATATCTTCCACATCGCCTCGCCGCGGATGCAGTTTGTAAAAACGGTACAAATCCTGAATGTATTGGCGCATGCGGTAGTCTATTTGCTTGGACTTGTCGGCTAACTCGCTGTCTATCATCTCCTTATGGGCGTTCGTTTCGGACGAAAACTGCGAAATCATCATCTTCCGGTATTTTTCGGGCATTTTAGCGATGCTCAAATAGAACGAAAACTTGTCGGAATTACACAAAAGCCGCGATTCTTTCAGCACCGAGGCCAAGCGCAACAAATCCGTGTCGTCAATATTATTGTCAGGAACATAAAACGGTACAAACCAATTGCTTATCTCATTGAAAAATGAATAATTCTTCAAATGAATAAACGAAGAGTGCATCACATCGGCGCCTTCCATCTGCCATTCCGAGATTTCCTGCAATTTTTCCTGCATTCCCGATTCTTCAATCATGTTTTGCCATTCGGGGTTTTTATCATCGTCGTCGGCAATGCCGAAATCTTCCCAGTTTTCTTTTTCCCGCATCCGGCGACCGATTTTCTGCATCATTTCGGGGATGACTTCCGTCGTGATTTTCCGGGTGATTTTTTCCGTATCGCGACTTAAAATAAATTGCTGCAAAATATGGCGGATGCGATAGCTAAACGAGGGATCTTCTGCTAATTGATTCAATCGTTCGACTAATTCGGGATACACCGGCAAGCGTTTTTCGTATTTCCGGAGGAAAAGCACAATGCCCGTCAAAGCCCGTTCGCGAATTTCGGCATTGTCGCTTTCGGCCGAGGCGAACAGCAGAACCGCCCGTTGCTTGTCGAAATGTTCTAAGAGGTGCAGTGTGAGTCCGGTAATAATCAGAGCGAGTAGATGGTCGGAACTTTGCTGCGCTGTTATTATATTTTCCCAGAGCGATTTGTCGTCTTTCGTCCAAGCATTTCCCAACCAGACGAGGGCGAATATTTTCCGGCACAGGATTTCTTTTTTGCTTTCCAGTTCGTAGCTATGGCTGTTTTTGTCGGGATTATCCAACAAGTTCAGCAAACTCAATTCGTTGTCGATAGCTTCGAGCGATTGGAGCAATTCTTCGGTCGTCTCGGTAACGAAAAGGGATAAAGTGCGTCGTTTTTCGTAAAACAGCGAGGGATTATTTTTCGTTTTGATTTGGAAAACAAGCTCATCCACAATATGATAGAGCGAGCGAATCAGGTTGCAATGCACTTTGTCGCGTTCGGGGTCGGCAAATCCTTCGGAAAAATAGCGCAACATCGATTGGTAGGTTTCTGCCGTTGAATCCAAGCGGTCGTTCAACTGCCAAATTTGCAGTTGGGACGAAACGGAACGAAGCAAGTCGATGGCCTGCTTGATGTGTTTTCGCTCCAATGCTCCGGTTATTTGGTCGAAGAGCGATTGTGTTTCCTGTTTTATCATGACAATAATTGTTTCTATTTTTTGTGGGGCTTCAAAGATTGTGCCGATGGGATAGTGCGACAGAATGGCGGATGCAGGGATAATTTTTACAAAAAAAACGTATCTTTGTAGCCGCAAAAATAAATTTGATTGAGAATGAAAAAAATTTTGTGTCTTTGCTGCTGCCTGATGGCTTGTCCTACTTTCGCGCAAATGCTGAAAGGACTTGTTACCAACGAATCGAACGAAACCATAGCGGCTGCTTCCATCTATATTCCGGAAATCCGACAGGGATTGATTACCAACCACTTAGGAGAATTTCAAACCAAACTGCCGCAGGGCGTTTATCATCTCGAAATCCGTTGTCTCGGCTACGAATCGCAAATCATCGAAATACAACAGGAATCGAAAAATACGGAATGTCGGATTGTATTGAAAATCAAAGATTTGCAATTGCCGGAAGTAAAAGTGCAAAGCGGAGAAGACCCGGCTTACGAAATGATTCGCCAAGCCATCAAAAAAGCGCCGTATTACCAACATGTGATAAAAAAAGCCTCGTATGAAGCCTATACCAAAGGTTCCGGAAAAATGACCGATTTACCCGCTTGGCTCGATAAAATGGCAGGTAACGAATTGGCCGTTTACAAGGACAAGCTGTTTTTGCAGGAATCGTTCAGCGAATTTGTGTTTACGACTCCCGACAAGTTGGAACAAACCGTGAAAGCCTATTCAAGTACCTTTCCCAACAACAAGGACCCGAAATCGGCGATTGCCATCGGCATGACTTCGCTCTACAATCCGATGTACGGAGGAGCCGTGTCGCCGCTTCATCCGAAATCCTTGGATTATTATCGTTTTCGCTATGAAGGTTATGAAGAAGATAACAATCAAATTATCAATAAGATACGAATTATTCCAAAATTGAAAGACGGCAAACTACTCGAAGGAGTTATTTATTTGGCCGATGAAGAATGGAGTATCCGCTCGGCCGAAATCACGATGCACGGCATAGGAACAACTACGCATTATTCCCTTCATTATCATCAAATTACGGATGATATTTATTTGCCGGCCTCAATGAATTTTTCGTGGAACATCTCCATGCTCGGCGCACATTTGAAAGCCGATTTTTTATCATCCCTGCAATATACCGATATTCAGCTGAACGATTCGTTGATTGCCGCACAATCTGTTAAATCGCTCGCAAAAAAGCAAAAAGAAAAGAAAAATTTGGAAATAAAAACGGACGATTATCTGAAACGGATAGCCGATTCTTTGGCCTTACAACGTGATTCTGTCTATTGGTTGGATATTCGCACAGTGGTTTTGAACGAAGAAGAGCGCCTGAGTTACAAGCGGAAAGACACGATACAGGCCTATACCGATTCGATTAACAAGGCCGGAAAAAATCCGAAATTCCATTGGTCGGATATATTGTTTGGCGGCAAATTGGGCAACGATTCGTCGCTCCTGTATTTCCATTACAACGGTTTGGTGGGAGCGATAAAGGAATACAATTTTGTCGATGGCTGGGTTTTGGGGCAAGATTTAACGTTCGATTTCAAGAAAAATAAATTGACCGGACTGACCGTTTCGCCGATGTTTTATTGGGCGTTTGCCCGAAAATCCTTGATTTGGCAAACCGACATCACGCTTGATTATGCGCCCAAACGATTGGGAAAAATGCAGTTTTCCGTCGGATGGATTTCGGACGATTACAGCGGCGAAGCAGGTGTTTCGTCTTTGGGTAATTCGCTTTATTCCGCGATTTGGGGCAACAATTTGGCACGCTTAGTCGAAAAATCATTTATCCAAATCGGCAATCAAATCGATTTGGCGAATGGTTTGCAGTTGGGCGCCGGCATCGAATTAGCCGAACGAAATCCAATGACAAACCACACCAATTGGCATTTGTTCAAAAACAACAGGCAAGCGAATCCCAATTTTCCCGATTATGCCGGCGATTTGAACAGCCGTTTCGACCGTTTGATCGCCTGTTCGATTCATCTGAAATATACACCCGAATATTATTACCGCATCGACGACGGGCGCAAGCGCTATGTCCGTTCGCGCTTCCCGACCTTTGAATTGGATTACCGGCAAGGCGTGTATGATTCGGAATTTCAAGGTCTGGAATTAAACCTTCATCAGGAACTGAGATTCGGTATTTTCAACCGTTTCCATTATAGCGTTATCGCCGGACGCTATTTGAATAAAAACGCTTTCAACTATTTGGATTACAAGCATTTCAAAACTTCCGATCTCATCGAATTTGATGACGATTCGGATACTTACGCCTTGCTTCCCTATTATCGTTTTTCGACTTTTCAATATTGGTTTCAAGCCTTTGCCGATTACAATACCGATTATCTGCTGTTAAAACGACTGCCTTTTCTGCAAGGGAAAATGTTTAGCGAAAGCCTGCACGCCAAATTCCTGCACACACCTGAAAAACCGTATTATTCGGAATGGGGTTATTCGGTCGATTTGAACATGGGAATCGCGAACATCAGCGCCTTCATCGCCTTGGATGCGTTGAAATTCAATGGATTCGGATTCCGTTTGGCTTTTCCTTTGATTGGCAAAATCGCTAAAAAAGGAGAATCGGTTGAAATCAGCATTGGGTATTAATCCTCTTGTTATCTATTCGATTTTCATAGATTGAAATTTTCGACACAGTTAGCATTAAATAGTCAATTACACACAAGCGGATAAAAATTTCCGAAAATATTCATAGGGTAAACGGACAAAAATCAGGTAACTGAATTTTTGCAGCGCAGTATGTATGATAACAGCAAAAGTCCCCGATGAGGACTTTTGCTGTTTGAAATGGCAGTTGTTTTTCAAGGCGCTGAAGGCGCTGTATAAGTAAATTCACCGTAATACGTCAAGATCGAATTTTGGTTATCTGCACTTCTCACTTCAACATTTAACGGAGTGCCGACGGGTTCTCCACCGATTGGCGGAACTTTGCAGGTAAGAGCCCTCGGCGAAAGAACGGTTACATTCGTACACTGATTGTCGCCTATCTTTACGATGGGCGGAGCAAGAAACCTGATTTGATCCAGTGCCGCATTCTTTGCGATTTCTTCTGCTGTAAGTACACGGTTATAAAGACGAACAGACAGAAGAGTTGCATGGCTGATATTTTCGCTGAAAATCTTTATCTCGTTTGTACCGGTGTTAAGAGCCAAAGTGCCGGTCTCTACAATTGTAGCCAAAGTATTGTTTATATATGATTTGGTAAGAGGATCGTCCATTGTGTTCTGATAAGTTGATGTTACCGTGTTGATGGTATTCGCTGTTGTCAACGACGGCACACTGGAAAGACATACCATCATATTGTTTTTATTTGTAAAAATGGCATAAAATATCCATCGGTCGGCTGCGACATCTCCACATGCTGCTCTTTTTATACCTCGATATAATACGCCAAACTGATCACCGGTCTGCGTCCCGTCTGTGCCTCCATAGCGAAATATATGTCGTGACCCGCCTTCAGTATCTGCTTTTTGCTCAAACATATTTTCTGCATCCGGCGTTCTGAATATAACCTCTATTGTTCTGGATGCATTGTCGATAGGATAAGTAGTAGGGAAACCTGCATTAGAAAAAGACTCCCCATTATCCAAAGCCTGAAAACCATTACTCAACCATTGTCCGGCGCCGGTACTTCTTGGAATTGAAAAATTGTTCTTTA
>JAISWY010000329.1 GCA_031270925.1 Candidatus Symbiothrix sp. | reverse complement strand
AATGATAATCTTGAGCGTTCGGAAACCATTCTCTAAATTGTTCCGTTTGAGAAAGTTGCACAAAATCCAAAGGCGTTTCCGATTCAATCAAAGGAAATTCAAACAAATTTTGCCAAATCCTTTTTCCTTTCCGTTGATTCAGAAATAACAATTCCGAATCGCCGATATGAAAATAATACAGATACAAATCCTTCGTTTTTGTCTTGTTTTGCTTGACCGGATATTGCGCTACGGCATTCCGCGAATAAGCCAAACACTTCGCTTGAAACGGACAAACCGTACAATCGGGCGAGGCAGGAACGCATTGCAACGCGCCAAATTCCATCATCGCTTGATTGAACAGGCCGGCTTGCGATTTGTCCATCAATCCGGCCGCTAATTCCGTGAAATATTTTTTGCCTTTTCCGGTGTCAATCGGCTCATTTACAGCAAATAAGCGCGATAGAAATCGAAACACATTGCCATCGACTACCGGATACGGTTCGTTCCAAGCAAACGAAACGATGGCCGCCGCCGTGTATTCGCCTATACCTTTTAAATATAATACCGATTGATAATCGCGCGGAAAAACGCCTTGGTATTCGGTTTGGATGGTTTTGGCGGCTTGATGCAAATTCCTTGCCCGCGAATAGTAACCCAAGCCCTGCCAATATTTTAAGACTTCCTGTTCGTCGGCTTCGGCCAAAGATTTCACATCGGGAAAGCGACGGATAAAGCGATTGTAATATTCCAAGCCTTGCACCACGCGAGTTTGTTGCAAAATAATCTCCGAAATCCAAATCCGATAGGGATCATGAATACCCCGCCAAGGCAGAAATCGTTGGTTTTCAACATACCAAGCGATTAATTTTTGAGTGATAGAACCTAAATTTTCCATAAATCTGTGCAAAATTACAAAAAATCACGTTAAATCTTTCATAATCAAAAATAAATGCCGTATATTTGCAGTTCAAAAATTTTATATAATTCAAAAATTATTAATTGTTATGACAAAAGCAGAAATTGTAAACGCAATTGCAAAAAGCACAGGCATCGACCGTGCAAGCGTTTTAGCAGCGGTAGAAGGCTTCATGGATGAAGTCATGGGTGCCATGAATAAAGGAGACAATGTGTATCTCCGCGGATTCGGTTCCTTTGTAGTAAAGAAAAGAGCAGCCAAAGCCGCTCGCCACATCAAAAATGAAACTACTATTTTGATTCCGGAACGCTTTGTTCCTACGTTCAAACCTTCTCAATATTTTGCAGAAAATTTGAGAAAAAGCTTGAGTAAATAAATATTAATAACAAAAATTAAAGAACGATGCCAAGCGGAAAGAAAAGAAAACGACATAAGATGTCTACGCATAAGCGCAAGAAAAGACTCAGAAAGAACCGGCATAAAAAGAAAAAGTGATTTGACGGTATTTTGAGTAGCAATAAAAAAGGTTAAAGGTGTATCACACACATTTAACCTTTATATTTAAATTATTCATCTTAAATTATCAACATTGTGATCAGCGAATTAGTTATCGACGTCCAACCCAAGGAAATTTCGATTGCCATCCTCGAAGACAAGAAATTGGTGGAATATCAGAAAGAGGCACGCAATCTGTCGTTTGCCGTGGGAGACGTTTATCTCGGTAAAATCAAAAAATTGATGCCGGGACTGAATGCCGCTTTCGTCGATGTTGGATACAAAAAAGATGCATTTCTTCACTATCATGATTTAGGCCCCGAAATCAACACGATGCTTAAATTCATGAAAACGGCCTATGAAAAAAAGAAAATCCCCGCTATCGGACGTATCGAACGTGTTCCCGGAACACCCAAAGACGGCCTGATTACCGACATCTTTAATGTTGGCGACAACATTTTGGTACAGGTAGCCAAGGAACCGATTTCGACCAAAGGGCCGCGACTCACGGCGGAACTCTCGTTTGCGGGTCGTTTTTTGGTGGCTTTGCCTTTCGGCGATAAAGTAAACGCTTCCAACAAGTTAAACACAAGCGAAGAACGGATGCGCTTGAAACAATTGATTCAGAGCATTAAACCCCGCAATTTCGGCGTGATTGTCCGCACATCGGCCGAAGGCAAGCGGGTTGCCGAATTAGACGCCGAGTTGAAATCCTTGGTCAAACGATGGGACGATAATATCCCCAAAGTGCTGAAACTGAAAGCGCCGGCCTTGATTTGCGAGGAAACCGGCAGGGCTGTCGCTTTGTTGCGCGATATTTTCAACGAATCGTTTGAACATATTTACATCAACGACGAGGAAACCTACACCGAAATCAAAGATTATCTGGCCTTGATCGACCACGAAAAAGCAGCGATTGTAGAGCATTACAAGGGAGAAGAACCCATTTTCGACCATTTTGCTATTAGCAAACAACTCAAATCGGGTTTCGGGAAGACAGTAACCGTCAAAAACGGCTCTTACCTGATTGTGGAACATACCGAAGCCATGCACGTGATTGATGTAAACAGCGGCAACCGTTCGAAAACCAATGCCGATCAGGAACAAACGGCCTACGAGGTGAATTTGACCGCCGCCGAAGAAATCGCCCGCCAATTGCGTTTGCGCGATATGGGTGGCATTATCACGATCGATTTCATTGATTTGCGCGACGGCGAAAACCGCAATCAGTTGTACGAATCAATGCGGAAATTCATGGAAAACGATCGGGCGCGGCACAACATCCTGCCTTTGAACAAGTTCGGCGTGATGCAGATTACCCGTCAGCGCGTTCGTCCGAGCATGGATTTTTCGGTCGAAGAAGTTTGTCCGGTCTGTTTTGGGAAAGGCAACATCCGTCCATCCATCTTTTTTGTGGATACATTGGACGAGAAAATCCGGGAAGTGATTGAAAAACACAAAGTGAAGAAATTCAAATTGTATGTACATCCATACATTGCGGCATTTATTAAACAGGGAATTTTTTCCAAAAAATGGCAATGGAAAATGAAATATTCCCTTGGAATGAAGATCATTCCCGACCAACGCTTAGGTTTGCTCGAATACAAATTTGTAGATTGGGACAAAAACGAGCTGGAAATTGAGGATGATAGATTGAAAGTGTAAAAGATAAAGGCTTCACGGGAAATGTGAAGCCTTTGTTTTTATCTTAATCGTATATTTTCGATGTGCCGAAATCTTGATATTTCGAATTTCCGATTTTTTGGCATACACAGTTGTTATATGCAGATATTTTGTAGAAGTAACGGATTTATTTTAAAAATACAAATTATCCCGGTTTACTCCATACTTTTCTTCACAATGCGTATCCCCCAAAGGCTCCACATGCACCACGATATCGTAAATATTATCCA
>JAISWY010000311.1 GCA_031270925.1 Candidatus Symbiothrix sp. | reverse complement strand
GCCGCCACAGAGAACCGGTAATTTGCCTTTCGCCCGAATCGAATCGAAAGTTTCGTGAAAATCGTGTTGGTAACGGAAAACATTGTATTTTTCGCCGGCCTTGCAAATATCGATTAAATGAAAGGGTATCGAGCGGCTGTTAATCGTATAGTCATCCAAATCTTTTCCCGTGCCGATGGTCATTCCGCGATAGACTTGCCGCGAGTCGCCGCTGATGATTTCCGTATCCAAAGCATCGGCTAAACGTACTGCCAAAGCCGTTTTCCCGGAGGCTGTGGGGCCTAAAACCGTAATTAATTCGTAATTCATGCGATTTTATTTTCCGGCAAAGATAATAATAAACCGGGATTGTTGGCTTACATTTGCTGTTCAAATTCTTTCGGCGTCATCCCAAACTGTTTTTGAAACAATTTGATAAAATACGAACTCGAATTGATTCCCACCAGATAACACACTTCGTTAATGCGATATTTTCCGCTTTGAATCAGTTCTGCCGCTTTTTTCAAGCGGATTAAACGGATGAAATCGATGGGTGTAAGTTCGGTCAATGCCTTGATTTTCCGGTGTAAATTGGAGCGGCTCATAAACATTTTGTCGGCCAGATTTTCGACGTTCAGCCCCGAATCCGTAATGTTTTCCTGTATCACGTTTACCATTTTCTGCATGAACTCTTCGTCGGCCTTGTTCATCCCGATATTTTGAATCGGAAGGAAAGGCTTGCGCATGAACGCTTCTTTTTCGCGGCGGCGGTTGTTTAAAATCGTGTTCAATTGCGCCGTTAAATGGTTCATCGAGAAAGGTTTTTCCACATAAGCGTCGGCTCCCATTTCCAGACCGTGAATTTTGCTTTTCAAATCGTTTTTTGCTGTCAGCAGAACCACTGGGGTATGACTGTATTCGATGTTTTCTTTGAGGGTTTTGCACAATTCAAAGCCATCCATCACGGGCATCATCACGTCGGACAGTACCAAGTCGATGTTTTTCTCTTCGACGATTTTCAGCGCCTCGGCGCCGTTGGCGGCTTTTTCTACCGCAAACGATTTTTGTAGTTTTTCTGCAATGAAATTCAGCATTTCCTCGTTGTCTTCCACTATCAGAATCAATTCGGCATTCGTTTTTTCGTTTTTATATTCGGTTACAACGTATTCGTTTTCCGATATTTCAGCAAGTTGTATCCCGTTTTGTTTCAATGGAATACGAAGCGTGAAACGGTTGAGGTTTTCAAAAGCGCCATATTCGAGCGAGCCGTGATGCAATTCGCTTAACGAACGCGCCAGCGACAAGCCAATGCCCGAACCGGCAGCCGTATTCTCGTTTTTATTTACTTGTTGGAACGGCTCGAAGATTTTTTCGCGGAAATCTTCGGGAATCGTTTCTCCGTCATTTTTCACGCAAATAACCAGCGTTTCGTTTTCGACCAGCAAAGCGACGGATATAAAGGTTTCGGAATATCGTAAAGCGTTAGACAATAGATTGTTGAAGATTTTGTTCATTGCACCTTTATCTGCCATAACTGTAATTTCTCCGGCCGGCGCGAGCCATTCCATTTTCTTGTTCCGCTTTCGAGCTACCGTCTCGAACGAATCATAAATGCTTTTCAACAGAGCGGAAATATCAACCAGCGCAAAATTCAAGACAAATTTATGGCTATCGACTTTCCGGAAATCCAGCAATTGATTGATCAAAGTCATCAAATCGGAAGTGTTTTTGCTCATCAGATGCAGGCTTTTTTGAATTTCCGGGTCTTGGATATCCATTTCCATCATCGCTTCGAGCGGCCCGTTGATGAGCGTAACCGGCGTGCGGATTTCGTGGGCGATATTCGTGAAAAATTCGAGTTTCGCGCTGTATAGTTCCTTTTCTTTTTTGCTGATATAAATCCGCTGGTTTTCGGCATGGTGTTGCTCGGTTTTCTTTTTGAACCGGTTGAGATAGTACAAAACGATGCCGGTAAAAGCAAGGATATAGAGGGCGATAGCGAATTTCGAGAACCACCATGGCGGCAAAATCTCGATGTGGATACATGCGCCGGTCTTGTTCCATGCATTGTCGTTGTTGCTCGCCCGCACACAAAAACGGTAATTTCCCGGCGGCAACTTGACATACGACACACTGTGCGTATTGCTCGTGTAAATCCATTCCTTATCGATGCCTTCCATTTTGTAGGCGTATTTATTGGACTTGGGCGCGGTGTAGCTCAATGCAACAAACTTGAACCCGATATTCGACTGGTTATGTTTCAATTTTATTTTTTCCGTCAGATAAATGGCTTTCGACAAGGGCGATTTCGGCGTTTGTAAATTGATAGGCTTATTGTAAATGCTTAACGATGTGATATATACGGGCGGAACAAAGGTGTTGCTTTCGTAAATCGACGGGTCGAAGGCGATCAATCCGTTCAAACCGCCGAAATACATTTTTCCATTACTTGCCATCAAGCTCGATTTGTAATTAAATTCGTTGAACGGCAATCCGTTATCGCTCGAAAAGACTTTTATTGCCTTGCTTTGCGGATTGAAGCTGACCAAACCTTTGTTGGTCCCGAACCAAAGGATGTGGTTTTTGTCTTCGACGATTTTGTGCGTAACGTCGTCGGGCAATCCGTCGGCAATCGAAAAAGAAGTGAAATTGTCGCTCTGATTGTTGTAGAGGCATATTCCGCCGCGGTCGGTGGCAAACCAAATATCGCCGAACGACGTTTCGGTAATTCCGCTGACCGAATTGGAACTCAGTGACGCCGAATCATTAATATTATGGGTGTAATGGTTGATTTTATCGCCGACAGGATCGTATTTATATACTCCGTTACCCAAAGTAGCCACCCAGATAAAGCCTTTGGAATCTTCTTGAATGTCGTAGATGTAATTCAGTCCGAAAATATCCATGCGGACGAAGGGCTTGTCGATTCCTTCGCTACGATAAACGTTCCATCCGTTGCCGATCCAAATCCGGCCGTAACGGTCTTCGCAAATGGCGTAAATAGATGCCTCGTCGATATTCAGCATTGAGCCGGAATAATGCTTTATTTGGAAATTATGCAGGTTAATCACATCCAAACCGTTCTTGAACAAGCCGACGTATGCATGGTGATTGGTCAATAACAAACTCTTCACGCTCCGGTTGTTGTCGAGCAATAAACCTTCGGCCTTACCGATATGGCGGAACGATTGGGTTTTCGGGTTGAAGATATTCAGTCCGTTATCTTCCGATGCAATCCATATATTGCCGTCGTTGTCTTCCCGCATTTCGCGCAGGCGGCGACTGTTGATGGTGTTTTGCGAACTCATCGGGACGTAACATTCAAACGGAATGCTCTTTTTCGAGAGATGGCTTAACCCGCCGAACATCGTTGCAATCCAAACGCCGCCTTCCCTGTCTTTGTAGATTTTTTCCACCACATTATCGGAGAGTGAAAAATCGCATATCGGATCTTCTTGCAAATGAATCACTTGGTTTTCCAGCTCGTTGATGATGAACAGTCCTGCTTGTGTTCCCACCCATAATTCGTCGTCGATTCGGGTTAGATGGCGAATGATTTTGTAATGCACTTCGGGTGCATTCACATCTGCAACCGTATTTTTCCGCTTATTGAATTTGAGCAGGCGGCCTTCGTGAATGCCGAGCGCCAATTCGTCGCCGTAATTACACATCGTGTAGATGTTTTCGTTTTTCAAACTCCGACCCTTGGCGTCTCCCAAGTGTTGCGTGAATGTATCGTTCTCCTTATTATACAGGTAAACGCCGCCACCGTTGGTTCCAATCCATATCCTGCCGTTTTGTTCCATGCACATACATTGCGGATTGCCCTGGTCGGGTAGATCCAGATTTCCAATCACATAGCGGCTGAGTTTTTTTGTGGGCGTGTGATAGCGGAACAAGCCTTGCTTGGGAACAACTATCCAAATATTTTCATCCGAATCGGCCTGCATATCGGCTACCCAATCCGTGATTTTGATTTGTTGTTCGGTTGGCTCATTGAAAAAGGTAAAACTTTCTTTCAGGGGGTCGAAAATGAAAATGCCGTTGTCGGTGCCGATCCATATCTTACGTTCCTTATCTTCGAAAAGGCTGGAAATATTGTTGTCGCGTTTCTTTTGCTCCGGATCGTAACAGTCGAAGATATTCATCGAAACGCCGTCGTAGCGATTCAATCGGTTGCGTGTTCCGAACCAAAGGAAGCCGTAACTGTCTTGAAGAACGGCTTTCACATTGTTATGCGATAAGCCTGATGCACCGTCGATTCTTGAAAAATAATAATTGGCGTTGACGGCAACCGGTTGGGCTTCTCCAACAAACGGAAAGCAAACGATTAAGCAAAGAAAAATGTGGCGTTTCATAAATACAAAGGTAACGATTATTTTGTAACCATCCGTCGCAAAAAATAGCACAATTGTTGCAATTTTTGGTTTTGGAACGATTGCAACAAATGGACTATTTTTTGATGAATTTATGTAATGGCCGGGAAAATGAAACGAACTACATTTGCAGTACAAATAATTTTGTTTTTAATGAAACACGGTTATTTTATGTAAAACTACAATGATTAATATCATGAAAGTAAAAAAGACTCTACTCTTAATTTTCCTGTTAACAGGAATGGTTGTCGGAATCGCCGCCCAAACCAAGATTACGGTTTCGGGAATTGTTTCCGATAAAAACACTCGCGAACCGATGATCGGCATCTCGGTTATCGACAAAAACGACAGAACGGCAGGCGCCGTTACCGATTTAGAGGGGAAGTATTCGATCTCGGTTCCCGACAATACGGTTTTGGCGTTTTCGTATTTAGGTTATAAATCGGAAGAAGTTCCGGTTCGTGGACGTAATATTATAGATGTGCAGCTTTCCGAAGATGTGAAGGAATTGGAAACCGTAGTCGTTGTCGGCGCCGTGATGAAAAAAAGCGATTTGACGGGAGCTGCCGTCCGCTTGACAGACAAAGATCTGAAAACCGTGCCTACGGCCGACGTCAATAAAGCCATGCAAGGCAAAATTCCCGGCGTGTACATCGAATCCAATCCCAAACCCGGCCAATCGGCAAAAATCCGTGTGCGCGGAAACAATTCCATCCAATACGGTCAGGAGCCGATTTATATTGTCGATAACGTGATGATTGATCGCGCTTTCGAATCGCTCAATCCCGACGACATCGCTTCGATCGACATTTTGAAGGATGCTTCGGCTACCGCTTTATATGGCGCTCGCGGAGCCAATGGAGTAGTGGTAATCACAACGAAAAAAGGTTCGAAAGGCAACAACAAAATCACTTACGACGGATGGTTCGGAACGCAAACTTTCGCCAATCAAATTCCGTTAATATCGGCCAATGATTTATTCGATTATCGCGTGGACGCTTACGCCAATTCCTATATGGACGAAACACGCAAGCTCCATCCCGAATATTCCGAAGAAATGCTGATTAATTACCGCAACATGATTGTCCGCCGGAATTATGCCGTTTTGACCAACTCCAACAGTATTTTCAATCAACAGGAAATCGCTTCGCTGACCGATCCCGAACAGCCGACTTATAATTGGCTCGACGAAGTTACCCGCACAGGCGTACAACAAAACCATTCGCTCTCGTTTTCGGGCGGTAGCGAAACCGGAAATTATTACCTCAGTCTGGGTTACAACAAGCAGGAAGGACAAATGATGAACTCCGGCTACGAGCGATACAGCGGCAAAGTAAACCTCGAACAAAAAGTGAAACCGTGGCTTACAATCGGCAGCAATTCTTCGTTTACCTATTCCGACGAATTACCGGTAGCCAACGACGGTACATTCATGAATGCACTGCGCGTTTCGCCCTTATTTCCGATCTCGGAAGATTACTGGTATTTGATGGAAGGAAAAGAAGAAAATCAAAGTGCCTACAATCCCTTGCGCGACAAGTACATCGAAAAACAGAATTATCAATCGCATTTCATCAATTCTACTTTCGCCAACATTCATATTCTCGACGGATTGGATGTGCGTTCCACCGGATCGATTGATTTCATCCAACGGGAAGAATATACTTATCAGGGATTGAAAACCACCGAAACGTATCGTTTGGCTTACACTACCGCCTCGCATAAAAAACAACGCTGGCTTACCTGGCAGTGGGATAATACGGCTTCTTACAACACCACTTTGGCCGACATTCATCGCCTTTCGCTGATGGCCGGCGCAAACATGAGTTATTACGGCGATACATGGAATCAAATTGATGCCGCCGGTTTTGAAAATGACTGGTTTTCGTATAAAAGTCTGGGTGGAGCTACCGACAAGGAACATTTCAATATCGGTTCCGATTTTCAATCCTACGCGATGATGTCGTATTGGGGACGGATAAATTATGTGTTCGATTCGCGTTATTACCTCACGGCTACGGTTCGTCGCGACGGATCTTCCCGATTCGGCCCGCTTAATAAATGGGGTACATTTCCTTCGATAGTCGGCTCGTGGAACATCACTGGTGAAGAATTTATGCAAAAACAAGGCATTTTCAGCAATCTCCGTTTGCGGCTAGGTTACGGTTTATCGGGCAACCAAAATATTCCGAATTACAGTTACATGACTCGTTTCGGTTCCAACCGCTCGTTGGGTAACAGTATTTTGATAAACGACGGTCTGTTCGGCAATCCCGAATTGCGTTGGGAAACCCAAAAACAATTCAATACGGGCTTGGATGTGAGCGTATTAAATAACCGAATCAATTTGATTGTCGATTATTTTCATATCAACAACGAAAATTTGTTGATGGAACGCAGTATGCCCGCTTCTTCGGGTTATTTGCGGAAATTGGCCAATGTGGGCGCCATGCAAAACCAAGGTGTGGAAATCTCACTCGACGCCAATGTTCTGCAAATCGGCGATTTCACGTGGGATTTGGGCGCTACTTTCTCGTCGGCGAAAAATAAAATTACCGCATTGTACGATGGTAAAACAACGCTGTGGAAATTGGGCGGTTACTCCAACAACGAAATCCAACGCGAAGGCAATCTCTTTGTCGGAGAATCGATTAACAACATTTACGTCTATCAGTTCGACCGCATCGTTCAGGAATCGGATATGGATTACGTGAACAGTTTCGTGGACGAAAACGGTAAAAACACCTTGGGCGACCACATTGTCCGTCCGGGCGACCCGATACCGGTCGATCGCAAGCGTGACGGCAAAATCAACGACGAAGACCGGTTTGTAGTCGGCAACACCGACCCCGATTTTTACGGCGGCATCCGCACCGAATGGGCTTGGAAAGGCTTGGCGTTCACTGTAACAGGCGTATATTCCGTTGGTGCCGACCGCATCAGTTCGCTTTACGAGCAATTGATGAGCAATAAAGGAACGACGGCCGTTCATGCCGATATGGTCAATCGCTGGACGCCCGAACATACCGATACACGCATTCCCCGCGCCTATTCCAACGGCGGCCGTTACGGTTTGAGTGAAATGGATTGGGCGATTCAAGATGCTTCATTCTTCCGGATTTCCACGATGACAATGGCTTATAATCTGCCTTCGCGCTGGTTGGATAAAGTGAAAATCGGTAGCCTTCGCCTCTATGTTACGGGCAACAACCTGTTCTGTTTTACCAACTACAAAGGCTTCGATCCCGAAGGCGGCGACTGGTATCCCACTTCCAAAATGTGGGTGATTGGTGTTAATCTTAGTTTCTAAAAAATTCAGTATCATGGCAAAAATATTTTTTCATCCTTTAACGGCAATCTGTTTGATTGCAACTTTCTTGGTTTCCTGCGACGATTTCCTGAATCAAGATCCTCAAACGGCCATCTCAACCGAGCAAGTGTTTGCCGACTTAAATAAAGTTCAAGCCTATTTAGACGGCGTGTATTTCAATTGGAAACAAACGCGCGTAAACCGGAGAACATTCTTTACCATGTTGGGAACCGACGAAATCCAACAAGGCGAATACCAATGCGTTCGCGAAAGCTATTCGTATTATCAAGGCGCGTTCGACCGTTACGATGGCGGTTATGATGCGTGGGACAATCAATATACGGCCGAAATTTGGAATGTGCGCTATCCTGTTGTCGGTCTTTCCACCGAAGCGCTGATGCATCTGCGTGAAAAAGAAGCGTCGGCCACGAAAGACGATTCGGCGAAAATCAAATCATTGATTGCGCAGGCTTCGTTTTATCGCGCTTGCGTGCTGTTTGAATTGGCCCGCTACTGGGGTAAAGTGCCGGTTCCCAATGTGGCGAACGGGAATATTGTTTTGAGCGGCCGCAAACCCTTATCGGAAGTTTATGGCCTCATCGAATCGGATTTGAAAGCGACGGAAGCTTATTCGCCCGTCAAACCCGACCCGTCGAACGTGCGCATCCCCACCGTTTGGGCCGCCAAAGCGATGTTGGCGAAGATCTATATGTACGCCCAGGAAGAATCGGGTTTCAGAGATTTGAGCAAGGCCAAAGGTTTGTTGCAGGAAATCATCGAGAAAGGCGGCTACGACTTGATTACTCCTTATTCCAAACTTTGGACGGGCGAAGACAATACCGACTTGGAAGTGATTTACAAGCTGGCTTTCAACAATATCTGGCCGGATACAAACGAATTGCAATGGTACACCGGCTCTCGCGCCGTTTCGATGGACCGTAAATGCTATATGGGCGGTTACGACCTCGCCTTGCCGACCGAATATTGCTACAAAGACATTTCCGCAGGCGGCATCTGGGAACAGGGCGACCAACGCAGGGAAGAAAGCATCCGTTATAATTTCAACGAA
>JAISWY010000310.1 GCA_031270925.1 Candidatus Symbiothrix sp. | reverse complement strand
CGGATAATCGACCCGTCTTCGGCCTTTTTCAAGGCAAAACCGATGCTTGCCCACGCATCGTCCGAAGAAATGCCTTGTCGCTGGTTGGAATCAAGGCCTGACTTTTCGACAAAATAGGTGGTTTGCGCCGCTAATGTAAAAGACGTCAAACTAAGAAACATTATGAACAAATACTTTTTCATCACCCGATTATTTTCCTTTGATTAACGCTTCGGTAACAATCGGAGCCAGTTTTTCGGTGGCGCCGCGCTTGGTCGGATGCACGCCGTCGCTCAAAAACTGCATGAATGCTTTTTCGCATTGTTTTTCCAAAATGTCTTTCCAAACGGGCGAAAAATCGATTAATTGGATTTCGTTTTCCTCGGCTAATTCACGATAACCGTTGATGTAGGCCTCCAAATTGGGACGTTTGGTTGCCGCTTCGCGTAAAGGATTGCTTGCCACAACCAAGAGAATTATTTCCGCATCGATTTCTTTCAACCGGTCGATCATCCATTGTGTGTTCTTTTTCGACTGTTCGGGTTCGATGTCGAAACGTTCCACCGCATCATTTACCGAAAATTCAAAGATAACCGTAGAGGGGTTTACGCTCAAAACACTGTCGCGAAAATTTTGTGTCGCCCATTGCGAATTTCTTCCGCTACCGCCGCGGTTGTACAGCGTGAGATGATTATCAAATTCTTCGTTCAATTTTTCCCCGACAAGATTAACCCAAAGCGGGCCGCTTCCCAATTTCGTAATGCTCGTACCATACACAACCAATGTCTGGTCTTCGCCTTTTTCTAAATTTTTAACTAATCGCGATTGCGCCGTTACGGAGCCTGCGATGATTGTGCAAAAGCACAATGTAATGAATTTGAAAGTTTTCATGATGTTGATATTAAAAATGTTATAAAAATTATTTTCCGGATGTTTTATACAAACCGTTTCTGATTAATTCGCATTTAAAATCTTCCATCGGAATATTGCGAACGGAAGTTTGATTGAAAGCCGCCATGCTCGCTGCGATTCCCGCCGCTTGCCCGATAGCTGCGCAGGGCGGTTGAACACGGTAAGAACTTGCCGCTAAGGATGTTCCGCTGATGATGCGGCCGGCTGTGAGCAAACCTTCTACGCCAAGTGGAATCAACGAGCGATAGGGAATGCCGTAGAGCGGTACCGTTTTTTCTTCTTTTGTCATCGAAACGCTCCACGAATCGAGCATATAATTCGAGGTGGCGATGCGATCTTCGGGCATCCAGCCGGCTTTTAACTCGTTGGCTGTCAGCACATATTCGCCTTTTACGCGGCGACATTCGCGGATGCCGATTTTGGGCGCCAATTCTACAGCAAATCCGGCTTCGCTGAGCGTGCGTATATCGTTTTTCAACTTATCCAGACACCAAAGTTGCGAAGCGGCTACGGCTTGCGGGTCGCGCGTGTCGATGTAATGTTGCCCGTATCCCCAATGTAAATAAATGCCGCTGTCGCGCTGCTGCCATCCGCCGGAAACAGGGTCGTCGCCTTGGTTTTCTGCATTTTCCTTCAACCAGCCGTATTGGTCTTCGGCGATACTGATACGTTCCAAGTGGCCGATCGGCAACACGGCTCCGGCTTTTACGCGGTGCGAAATAAACATTTGGGTGCAAGGTTGAACACGGCTGCTTGCGGTTTCCACACCGTAAGGCTCGTTGTAGTCGCTTTTCGCTTCGGCTCCGAACATGATTTCGCATCCGGCTTTTTCCGAAATCAAACCGATTCCCGTGGCGTCAATCGTAACTTTTCCCTTGATGTTTTGAAGACTTCCGTTTCTCAGTACCACCACGCCGGTAACTTTATTGTTCGAAAGGACGACGTCGATAGCCGGAGCGTTCATGATGAGCGAGATATTCGGTTCTTCCATCAGCATCTGCATAATCACTTGCAAAAAATTGGTCGGATGCCACCAATGCGATTTGCCGTTACCGCCGTCTTCTCCGAAAGTCGGGTCGGGAAACATTGCATTGGCGTTCAAACCTTGCAGCATTTCCTTGAAAATGCCGATGCGCGGGCCGCCGCACATATAGCTCACGTACATATCGACCGGTGCGCCTCCGGGAACAGGATCTTCATCAATCAGAGCCACTTTAGCTCCTTGACGAGCGGCGGCGATGGCCGCGGGAATGCCCGATGCTCCGGCGCCAACCACCACCACATCGTAATTCACATCTTCGTAAACGGACGATTTGAAACGGAGCGGCGATTTCTTGCCTGCACCCAAAACGACATTGGGCAAGGCTGTCAATGCGATTCCCGCTGCGGTTGTTTTGATAAATGAACGTCGATTAATCATAATTTTATTTCATTAATGACATGGAAAATGGTTTGGAACCGACGCCGGTACCCCAATTGAGATTTGGCCGTTCGCCCATGCTAAATTCCAGCACGCCGCCTTCCAATATCTCTTGATGACAAAGATATGTTTTCGTAAACGCTTGTCCGTTCAGTGTAGCCGATTGGATATAGACGTTTTTCGCATTATTGTTTTTTGCTTTTATCGTAAATGTCTTTCCGTTGGGAAGTTGCAAAGCGGCTTCGTCGAAAAGCGGACTGCCGATCACGTATTCGGGTTGGCCGGGCGTAACAGGATAAAAACCCAAGGCGCTGAAAACGTACCAAGCCGATGTTTGCCCGTTGTCTTCGTCGCCGCAAAGACCGGCTTCGTGGGAATGATACAGTTGATTCATGATTTTCCGCACCCAATATTGGGTTTTGTAGGCTTGCCCCGCATGATTATAGAGATAGGCCGCGTGCTGAATCGGTTGGTTTCCGTGCGCATACTGTCCCATATTGCATTTGAGCATTTCGGTCATTTCGTGAATCACATGGCCGTAAGCGGAATATTCGAATGTAGGTTCGGCCGTAAAAACCGAATCAAGCTGCCGGATGAATGCTTCTTCTCCACCCATCAAATTGATTAAACCTTGTACGTCGTGATAAACGCACCAAGTCCAATGCCACGCGCTGCCTTCGGTAAACGACCCGCCCCAAGTATCCGGACGATAAGGTGTTTGCCATTTTCCGCTTTTATCTTTCGGACGGACAAAATGAATGGCCGGATCGAAAATATTTTGATAGTTTTCCGCACGTTGCGCATACGTCTTGGTTTCGGAAGCCGGCTTGCCGATATTTGCGCCGAAACGGGCGATGCAAAAATCGTTGTAAGCATATTCCAAGGTTTTGGAAACGCTTTCTTTTTTGTTCACATCGAAAGGAATATATCCCAAGGAATTGTAATATTC
>JAISWY010000305.1 GCA_031270925.1 Candidatus Symbiothrix sp. | reverse complement strand
CGGAAATTGGACATGGCCTTCGGATAAATTGCAAATCGTTTACATCAATCCTGCTCAAACGCCTTTGATTACGCCGATAGACGACAGTGATATGGTAACCAACTATTCGTTGAAATTTGAATACAAATCGGTTCATTGGGCCGGCACTCAAATGTATATGTGGTTCGGTACTAATGATGGCGGCGACAATATTGACGCGGCAAATCGTGTGCAATATCTTTGGACTCCATTCGGCGAAGACGGAAATGATTTGGTAACCGTGTGGAAAACTTGCACCATCCCATTGAGCAGTTTCAATCATTGTAAGGCGTCAGCGGCAAACGACGTTTCTTACGGCAACAACTTCGGCGAAATAGTAAATTTCTACGCCTTTGTTTTCGGTGGCTCAAACGTTACCACGCCAATCGAAATATGGATGGATAATTTTAGAATTGTTAAGAACAAATAAATAGCAGCAATATGAAAAAAATATTTTATAATCATTTGATCCTCTTGACATTGTGCCTGCTGGCAAGCGCATCGTTTTTGACAAGTTGCGAGAAAGAGGATGCCGGCGATCAGGTCGTGCTGGAAGCATTCGGCCCCAATCCGGTGCTTCGCGAAGGGAAAATTAAAATCATCGGTAGAAATCTCGATAAAGTTACGGCCGTGCTTTTACCCGGTTGCGAAGACATTACAGGCAGCGACATTGAACGAATTTCTAAAACCGAAATTCGCGTAGTTGTACCGCAAAGCGCAATGGAAGGGCGCATTATCATTAAATTTGCAGGGGGCGAAATCACATCGAAAGCATCCTTGTCGTTTACGGAACCGTTCTTCATCGAATCGGTTGCGCCTACCGATGCTACTATTCGAGAAGGCGATGTAGTAACTATAACCGGCGATTATCTTTGGAACATCACAAGTGTTGTTTTCTCAGGTAACGAAGCTCTTGTTGACTCTGCCGATTTTGTTTCGCAAGATCGCAAAACGATTGTTGTTAAGGTGCATCGCGGCGCTGTAACCGGCGTACTCAAAGTGGTGGATACGTATGGGAATGAATATTATTCCAATCCCGAAACAGGTGTTTTGAACATTGCTCAACCCGTAGTAACCGGCATTACTCCCTTGGAGAATGTAAAAGGTGGTACAACAGAAGTTACATTAACCGGCGAGAATCTGGATCTTGTATTATCACTCACTTTCGGCGGCAATGTGGTAGCGGATACGGCAAGTTTTACTTCACAAACTACCGACGAAATCAAGTTGATTGTCCCATTTACGGCTCAAAATGGTACAGTATTAGCGACAGCCTATTCAAACGAAACTTCCGAAACTGCAGATGCGCTGACAATGCTTGTTCCCGACAATTTGAGTCTTGCTGCGCCTGATGGATATAAAGCGGGGAAAAACATTATCATTTCCGGAAATAATCTTGATTTGATTACCGAAATTGCATTTAATGATAATGTTAAAACAGACTTTACATACGCCGACAGTAAAATTACGGTTGTCATTCCAACAATGGCTATTGACGGCGCCATCAAGCTGAAAGTCGCATCGGGAGCAACACTTGAAACCGATGTGATTACTTTGGTAAAGCCGAATGTTACCAATTTAGCTCCAACATCGGTTAATCCGGGCGAAACAGTTACCATTACCGGTACAAATTTGGATTTGGTAACTAAAATTACATTTGCCCACAACATTGAGGTTCCCGTAACTCCTTCGGCTACCCAAATAACAGTTGAAGTGCCGGAAAACGCAATTTCAGGCGCACCCGTACTGCATTTGGCGAATGGAACAAGGCTTGAATGCTCTATATTGACGATTTTGAAGCCAACGGTTTGTTATATTCCCGATCCGCCGGGACCTGCGGCCGACATCCAAGCCGGTGGCGTTTTTACGGTTGAAGTAGAAAACGCCGATAAACTGACGGATGTTCATATTAACGGCGAACCTGTCAAATTCATCTATTCTGCTCCGAAACTGTATATCTCCGTTCCGAATAATGCGGATGGTAATACTCAATTGAAACTTGTTTCGTCCAACGGAGAAGCGGTTTACACGATTAAAGTAACCGGAGCCGGTCAAAAAGAAACGGTTATCAGTAACGAACTCGTCGATTTGGGTTCTTGGACAAATACAGTTCGTTTGTATAAAGAAGGATTTGAAGGCGTTCCCGCCGGATCTATTTTGAAATTCTATTTGACTACTACAGCTGCTAATGCACAAATTGCTTTGCAAGATGCGAACTGGGCTAAATTGGATGTCCCGAATGATCCGAATTTCGATTCGCAATATCAAACCATCAATATTCCCGAAGGATCAACGACTTATGAAATCACGCTTACGCAAGATATTCTGAATACGATTCTTTCGGTTGAGGATGGTTGGAGTACAACGGCTATCATAGTGGGCGGTCAGAATGTGATTATATCCAAAGTATCGACCATTGTAAAAGGCGGGCTGAAAGAAACGGTTATTTCAAACGAATCGGTCGATTTGGGAAGTTGGACGAATTCCTTACGCTTGTATAAGGAATCATTCGACGGTGTACACGCAGGAGCCATCCTGAAAATGTACATCATTACCGGTGAAAATCCTCAATTCGCTTTGCAAGACGCCAATTGGGCGAAAGTAGCTATTCCCGACGATCCGAATTTCGACCTGGAATGGGGTTCGGTAAGCGTGCCTGCCGACGCTACAACGTATGAAGTAGTGCTGACACAGGCTATTCTGGATGTAATATTAACAGTGGACGACGGCTGGTCAACAACAGCTATCATTCTTGGCGGTCAAAACATGACTATCAACAAAGTGTCGATCCTTCAATAAATTATTAATCGGAAAAGGGCAAGGATTTGTGTGCTTTGCCCTTTTTTCTTTTGTTATAAATAAAATGATAAACAAGCATCGTTGTTTCTATTTTTTCTGTTCATTGTGTTTTTTGCTTTTTTCATGCGAAAACAATAATGAGCCGACTCCGGCAGAAGCACAAATCCCGCAATTAATTAAAACGCAACCTGTTGAAAATGAAGTCATTCCTCCTCAAACAAGCCAAGCTGTGTTTGTCTTCGACCATCCTGTTATTTTGGCGGATAAAACAAAAATCAAAATCAATGGGAATGTTATACAGCAAGCAAAAACAACTAAGGATTCGCTGATAGTAGAATTAAATGCCTTGAACGAAAATACAAATTACACCCTAACAATCGAAAAAAACGCCATCAAAGCCAATCCCGGCAAATTGAATACCGAAGTTTTTTCACTGAATTTTTCAACATCCGAATTTCCCGAAATCGAATTGTCGGATTTGGTCGTAAAAAATCCGACGGTCGAAATTGTTCAATTATACAATTTCCTCAAAGAAAACTACGGCAAAAAAATCCTGTCCGGCGCCGTCGCCAACGTCAGTTGGAACACCAACGAAGCCGAATGGGTGCATCATCACACCGGAAAATATCCCGCGCTAAACACTTTCGATTATATATTTCTCTACGCATCGCCCGCCGACTGGATCAATTACGGAAACACGCAAGTAGTTGAAGATTGGTGGAATAACAACGGCGTCGTGAGTTGTATGTGGCATTGGAACGTTCCAAAATCCGAAACTGCCGCCACCAATGACGTTACTTTCCGTCCCAAAGACAATGCTTTTCCCGATGGAACAACTTTCAGTCCCACAAATGCTTTGAAAGAAGGCACTTGGGAAAATACAAGAATGAAAGCCGATTTGGAAAAAATCGCCGATTATCTGCTTTTGTTGAAAAATAAAAATATTCCCGTTTTGTGGCGACCTTTGCACGAAGCGGCTGGAAATCTATATGCAACGGGCTACAAAGGCTCTGCGTGGTTCTGGTGGGGACGCGACGGCGCAGAAGCATTCAAAGGACTTTGGATTTATATGTTCAATTACTTTCAACAGAGGGAGTTGAACAACTTGATTTGGGTTTGGACATCGGAAATCAACGACTCTCCTTTTTATCCGGGAAACGAATATGTGGATATTATCGCCCGCGATTTATACAACCAAACTTCGGTCCATACGGTGTTTAACGAATACAGTGCCTTGCAAAAGCAATATCCCGGTAAAATCATTACATTGGGCGAATGTGGCAACGTGGCGCAGCTCTCCGACCAATGGAACGCGGGCGCAACTTGGTCGTGGTTTATGCCTTGGTACGATTACGAACGAACAAACGATATAAATTCTTCGGCTTTCCGGCAAACCGACCATCAATACGGAAATATTGATTTTTGGAACAATGCTTGGAATGACGAACGAGTGCTTTCCCGCGATAAAATTCCGAATTTGAAAAACTTCAAAATATCATCATGTCTAAATTAAAATTTTTTGCATTATTTTGCATTGGCTGTCTAATCGCATCCTGCTCCGACAACAAAATCGACAACAATCCGGCCGCACAATTAAAAGTGCAAGGTTCCGCTTTGCTTAACGAAAAAGGCGACACGGTTGTACTTCGCGGCGTAAGTCTGGGCTGGCACAACTGGTGGCCGCTTTTCTACGATTCCGAAACCGTGAAATGGCTGAAAAAAGACTGGCATATCAATCTGATTCGCGCCGCTATCGGTGTAGAACCCGATGGCGCTTATCTCCGCAATCCGCCTTTTGCCAAAGAATGTTTGTACAAAGTAGTCGATGCCGCTTTGTCCGAAGATTTGTATGTGATTATTGATTGGCACGCCCACGAAATCCATACTTCGGAAGCGCAATATTTCTTTACGCAAGTAGCTGAAAAATACAAAGATAACCCGAAAGTGATTTACGAGATATTCAACGAGCCGACCGATAAATGTTCGTGGGAAGAAGTCAAACAATATTCGATTGAAGTAATCAAAACCATTCGTGCCATCGACCCCGATAATCTGATCTTGCTGGGAAATCCGCATTGGGATCAAGACCTCGACAAAGTGGCCGCCGACCCGATTACCGGATTCAAAAATATCATGTACACGCTCCATTTTTACGCCGCAACCCACAAGCAATATCTGCGTACTCGCGCCGATCAAGCCATTGCCAAAGGTATTCCCATTTTCGTATCGGAATGTGCAGGTATGGAAGCCACCGGCGACGGCCCGATTAATTATAACGAATGGCAAGCATGGCTCGAATGGATGGAACAACACAAAATCAGTTGGGCGGTATGGTCGGTAACGAATAAAGCGGAAACTTGTTCGATGATTACGCCCGACAACCAAAAGAAAGCCGAATGGACGGATAACGATTTGACGGAATGGGGATTAATAATAAAAAACTGCCTGCAAAAAATCTATCCCTAATCCTTTTGGCAAACATGAGCATTGCAAAAACGGAATTTTTCTTTACTTTTGCAGCCGATAAATAATATGAATATGAATTTCCATGAAAAAGTAAAACATTTGTTTCAAGCGCACGAATCGCTTCTTACGAAACAAAACGAACCGATGGAACACTCCAACGGCATCTATCAACGTTATAAGAATCCAATTCTGACGGCGGCGCATACGCCGCTGATTTGGCGTTACGATTTCGACGAAAACGACAATCCCCTGCTTTTGGAACGCATCGGGATGAACGGCACATTCAATTCGGGCGCCATTAAATGGAACGGCAAATATGTATTGATGGTTCGCGTGGAAGGCGACGACCGCAAATCGTTTTTTGCCGTGGCCGAAAGTCCCAACGGCATCGACAATTTCCGGTTTTGGGATTATCCGGTTTTGTTGCCCGATGTTTCCGACCCCGAAACCAACGTTTATGATATGCGCCTCACGCGCCACGAAGACGGTTGGATTTACGGCCTTTTCTGTGCCGAACGCAAAGACTCAAACGCTCCGGCGGGCGATTTATCCTCGGCAAGGGCTTCCTGCGGCATCGTCCGTACCAAAGATTTGAAATTCTGGGAACGCTTGCCCGATTTGCTTTCACGTTCGCAACAACGCAACGTGGTTTTGCATCCCGAATTTGTAAACGGAAAATATGCACTTTACACCCGTCCGCAAGATGGATTTATTGATGCCGGCAGCGGCGGCGGAATCGGTTGGGCCTTAATCGACGATATTACACATGCCGAAGTGAAAGATGAAAAAATCATCAATTTTCGCCAATATCATACCATTAAGGAAGTGAAAAACGGCGAAGGCCCTCATCCCATCCAAACGCCGCAAGGCTGGTTGCATCTCGCGCATGGCGTTCGTGCTTGCGCCGCCGGATTGCGTTATGTTTTGTATCTTTACATGACGGATTTACAAGATCCGACCAAAGTAATTGCCGAACCCGCCGGCCATTTCATGGCTCCCAAAGGCGCGGAACGGCTCGGCGACGTTTCCAACGTACTCTTTACCAACGGATGGATTGCCGACGACGACGGAACGGTTTACATCTATTACGCCTCGTCCGATACGCGGATGCACGTGGCGACATCGACCATCGAAAAATTAGTCGATTACTGCTTGCATACGCCGGCGGATGGCGGGCGGTCGCGTACTTCGGTGGAATCGATATACAAACTAATAAATAAAAATATAAAACATTCATAATTCGCAGGAAATTGCGGGGCAAGCCTGCAATGACGCAAAAAAAATAATATCATGAAAAATCAAGCAATTTCTCTAAAAGAAAAAATCGGCTATGGTTTCGGCGATGCAGCCTCTTCAATGTTTTGGAAAATATTCGGAATGTATGCAGCGTTTTTCTACACCGATGTATTTGGAATTACGGCGGCAGCGGCGGGAATCATGTTTCTCGTGGCAAGAATCTGGGATTCGTTTTTCGATGTTTTCGTGGGCATCGTTGCCGACAGAACTAAAACCCGTTGGGGAAAATACCGTCCTTATCTGCTCTGGTTTGCCGTGCCGTTTGCGGTAATGGGTATCATCACCTTTTTCACGCCCGAATTTGCGCAAACCGGCAAACTCATTTACGCATACATTACTTATTCGCTGATGATGATTGTGTATTCGATTATCAATGTTCCTTACGCATCGTTGTTGGGCGCGATGTCTGCCGATCCGAAAGAACGCAATTCGCTCTCGTCTTTTAGAATGTCGTTTGCATTTATCGGCAGTTTCGTAACTTTTATGTTGATGCAGCCCTTGATCGATATTTTCGCACAAGCATTTGATCCGCAGGGATTTGCATCGAAAGCCGATAACACGATCAGCACCTTGCCGATTGCGTGGACTTTGGGCGTCGGCTCCATCGGATTGCTTTGTATTGTTCTGTTTATCCTCTGCTTTTTCTGGACAAAAGAGCGCGTTCAGCAGATTGACAAAGACGAAAACGTGTCGGTTCGCGAAGATTTGGGGCATTTGCTGCACAACGCGCCTTGGTGGATTTTAGTCGGTACGGGATTGGCTGCCTTGCTTTTCAATGCCGTTCGTGATGGCGTGGCGATTTATTATTTTCGCGATTATGTTCGGATTCCCTACAAAATGACGGGAACAAGTTGGGATGCAACAACCATCTATTTTCTTGTCGGTCAAGCGGCTAACCTTATCGGCGTAATGGCCGCGCCCGTTCTTTCGGCGCGTTACGGCAAAAAGCAGACATACATGATTGCTATATTGGCCGCAGGCATTTTGAGCGTTGTTTTCTTCTTCATTCCCAAGCATTTTGCTATTATTTTGGGAATACAATTCCTTATTTCGTTGTTTGCAGGTTACGTTTTGCCATTGCTTTGGTCGATGTTCGCCGACATTGTGGACGATCAGGAAATAAAAACCGGCCGGCGGGCTACCGGATTGATTTTCAGCAGTTCGTCGATGTCGCAAAAACTCGGATGGGCCTTAGGTGCAGGACTTAATTTATTGATACTCGGATGGTTCGGTTACAATGAAGAGGCCGCCCATCAGGGAATTGCACAAACCGCACAAACCGTTTTCGGCGAACGAATCATGATAAGCCTTCTTCCGGCTGTTTGTTGCATATTGGCTTTTGCAGGAATGATGTTTTATCCGCTTTCCGACAAAAAAGTAAAGGAAAATACGGAAGAGTTGGAGAAACGACGGAAAAAATAATCAACAAAACCATTTGTTTTCAAAGAAAATTCCTACTTTTGCCGGATGTGAGGAATAAGTACTATGCAACAATTACAAAAAGAATTAAGGGAAGAATTAATCAACAACATTCTTCCCTATTGGATGAAAAAAACCATCGATCACGAACACGGCGGCTTTTATGGCCGTATCGACGGCAACGAACAAATTCACAAGCAAGCCAACAAAGGCGCCATCCTCAATGCCCGCATCTTGTGGACGTTTTCGGCCGCCTACCGTATCGAAAAAAATCCGAAATATTTGGAAATAGCCGAACGTGCTTTCCATTATCTCCGCGACTTTTTCGTCGATAAGGAACAAGGCGGCGTATATTGGGAATTGGATTATCTGGGAAATCCCGTTAATACGCGCAAACAGATTTATGCTCAAGGCTTTGCAATCTACGGATTTTCAGAATTTTACCGCGCTACCGCTCATGAAGAAGCCTTACACGAAGCAACCATCCTCTTTGAATTATTGGAAAAACATGCTTGCGATTCACAGTTTGGCGGCTATATCGAAGCCCTCGATCGCGATTGGCAGCCCATCGACGACATGAAATTGAGCGAAAAAGACGCTAATCTGCCGAAGTCGATGAATACCCACCTGCACATCCTCGAACCCTATACCAATCTGTTGCGCGTGTGGCGAAACCCCGATTTGATTCGCGCCCATGAACGCCTCATCCATATCTTTTGCGAACATATCGTTTCGCGCGAAACTCATCATCAAATCTTGTTTTTCGACGAACAATGGCATCCGAAATCGCAAATCATTTCTTACGGACATGATATTGAAGCAGCATGGTTACTCTACGAAGCGGCCGAAGTCTCGGAAAACGCCCTCTTGTTGTCGCGCGTAAAACATGTATCGCTCGCTTTGGCCGAAGCAGCCTGCGAAGGCCTGCAACCCGACGGCTCCCTGTCTTACGAACGCAACGGCGAACAGATCGATCGCGACCGCCATTGGTGGGTGCAAGCCGAAACGGTAGTCGGTTCGATGTACGCCTACAAGATGTCGAGAAACGAAAGATACCTCGAAACGGCTCAAAAGACATGGGAATATATTCGGCAAAACATCATCGACCGGAAACACGGCGAATGGTTGTGGGGCATTTTTTCCAACCAACTGCCCAATCGCATCGACGACAAAGCCGGTTTTTGGAAATGTCCTTACCACAATGCCCGGATGTGTATGGAAGTGATGCAATTTGAAAAATTTCATGTATCTTTGCAGTCGTAAAACAAAAAAGCATGATCAAATTAAACGAACACTACACCGAAATAGGCAATAACTACTTATTCGCTGAAGTTGCCCGAAGAGTTAAAGAATACAAAACGGCACAGCCCGAAAAACAAGTTATCAGCTTGGGAATCGGCGATGTAACGCAACCGATTGTACCGGCTGTTATCGAAGCCATTCACAAAGCCACCGACGAAATGGCCAACGCAGCGACTCTACGCGGTTACGCGCCTTACGAAGGCTACGATTTTCTGATTCAAGCCATCCTGAAACACGATTTTGTTGATCGCGGCATCGACATCGCCGCCGATGAAATTTTCGTGAGCGACGGCGCCAAAAGCGATACCGGCAATATCGGCGATATTCTGGGAAAAGAAAATTTGGTGGCCGTTACCGACCCGGCTTATCCCGTATATGTGGATACAAATAAAATGGCGGGACGAAACATCACTCTTCTGCCTTGCACACCGGCCAACGATTTCGTTCCGGCTTTCCCCGAAAAGCCCGTTGATGTGATTTATCTCTGCTATCCGAACAACCCCACAGGCACGGTTTTAACAAAATTGCAACTGAAAAAATGGGTCGATTACGCACTCGAACATCAATCGCTGATTCTTTTCGATGCCGCCTACGAAGCCTATATCTCGCAACCGGATGTGCCGCACAGCATCTACGAAATTCCGGGCGCGAAAAAAGTCGCCATCGAGTTTCGCAGTTTCTCCAAAACCGCCGGATTTACCGGAATGAGAGCCGGTTACACCATCGTTCCAAAAGAATTGACGGCCACGACCTCGAAAGGCGAAACGCTCTCGCTCAATACGATGTGGCTGCGTCGCCAATCGACTAAATTCAACGGCACGGCCTATATCGTTCAACGTGGCGCCGAAGCTGTTTATTCGTCGGAAGGCCAAAAACAAATCCGCGAAGTGATACAATATTATATGGAGAACGCCCGCATCATCAAAAACGGTTTGGAAGAATTGGGCTTAACGACCTACGGTGGCGTAAACGCACCTTATATTTGGACACAAACGCCCAATGGTCAAACTTCATGGGAATTTTTCGACTTGTTATTGAATCAGGCGCAGGTGGTCGGCACGCCGGGTTCCGGTTTCGGACAATCGGGCGAAGGTTTTTTCCGATTTACCGCTTTCGGCAACCGCGAAAACACGATTGAGGCCGTTCGTCGAATTAAAAATTTATTTTAATTGATGAGTTTCAAAATTACATCTCTGCATAGGAAACAATACGGATGGAGTTTTTTTCTTTCGCTTATCGTGTTGATTCCCAACATTTATCTGCTATTTTACGGAAGCGATTTTGAGGGAGCTTCCATCCGAAAGATGATTGCTTATCTCGGTTTTTCCGGTATATTATTCGTGATTCCCTCGCTATTTTTGAAGGCGCGAATTTTTTTCCTCGTGATGGGAATTTTTGTTTTGGCGGCTCCCATCGAAATAGCGCATATTTTCTTGAACCGGATGCCTTCTTCGTCGGCTTTTTTGTTGTCGATTATCGAAACCAACAGTTCGGAAGCTTCGGAGCTTCTTGGTTCGGTTAAAATTCCGCTCATAGCCTATGGCTTGCTTTGCGTTTTCTATTTTGTCATCGTTTTCAGCCAAATAAAAAACGAATATTTAATTTCTTTTAAGAAGATAAGATGTTGGTTATTAGCCGTTTCTGCATTTGTTTTATTGTTGGGATACGCTTGGCAATTGAATCTGAGTTGTCAGGTATCGGCCTCCAAAGGAGATGTTTGGGGAGCTGCCACATACTATTACTCGAAAAAATTTTCCAAAACGTGGCCATATAGTTTGATTTTCCAAACAGAAAGCCTTATGGCCACCCGGTTGGAGATCAAAAAAGACAAAGAAGTATTACAAAATTTTTATTTTTACGCAGAAAAAGCACATGCGATAGACAAAAAAGAGGTTTATGTTTTGGTTATCGGCGAAACCGGTCGTTACCAAAACTATTCGATAAACGGCTATGAACGAGAGACGTCGCCTCGTCTGTCGAAAACGGCTAACGTGGTTTCTTACAGTAATATGTACTCTGAAGCTAATCTCACATCCACTTCGATGCCGATTATTTTAACGCAAGCCGACGCCCAAGATTATACCCGCTATTATCGGGAAAAATCGTTAGTGGATGCTTTCCAAGAAGCCGGATTCAAAACCTATTGGATTGGTAATCAAAGCGCAGGTAATTCGTTTATTCGACGAATTGCCACAGATGCAGATGGGAAATATTTTGCTGTAACCGATTTTGATTCGGCCGGGCATTACGACGAAAATCTTTGGCTTCCGATGGAACAATTTCTATCACGAGGCGACGAAAAAGTATTGATCGTAATACATACATTGGGCAGTCATTTCCGCTATAATTTCCGCTATCCGGCTAATTTTGAAGTGTTTAAACCGAGTTTGCAAGACGCTTTCGATTATGCGCTGATTTCTGCAAAAAACAAAGAACTGTTTGTAAATACTTACGACAATTCGATTCTTTACACCGATTATTTTTTGGCATCTACGATTCAAAAAATCGACAGTCTGCAAGCCGTGAGCGCATTGATTTACCTTGCCGATCACGGGGAAAATTTATTCGATACCGAGCAAAAACTCGCGCTTCACGCTGGATTGGTTTATTCGAAATTCGATTTCCACATTCCGTTTTTTGTTTGGACGTCAGAGGCTTACCAACAACAATATCCGGAAAAAGCGGCCGCCATCGTTCAAAACAAAGACAAGAAATTGAGCGCCGGCCATCTTTTCAATTCACTCTTGGATATAGCCGATATTCACTTTCCCGCACAACAAATCGACCGAAGCATTGCATCCGGTTCGCTCCATGAAGATTCCGTTCGATACATTATCAACACAAACATGGAAGTGAAAAGAATTGATTGATACCGCCCCTTTTAATGTTAGGTTTAAATATTTTTGCAAATCCATAAAATTATCATTACTTTTGTCAGCTAAAACGCGACATTTTGTCGGAAAAATAAAAAACAATGGAAAAACAGGCTCAAAACAACATTCAAATAGAGCTAAACGACGAAGTAGCTCAGGGAATTTATTCCAATTTGGCCATTATCGCTCACTCGGCCTCCGAATTTGTAGTCGATTTCGTAAGTTTGCTTCCCGGAACGCCGAAAGCGAAAGTCAAATCGCGCATTATTCTCACTCCCGAACACGCTAAACGCCTGATGCACGCACTGATAGACAATGTCAAGAAATACGAATCGCAGTTCGGTGAAATCAGGATGCAACAAAACGGAGGATATAATCAACCGTTTGTAGGGCCAATAGGACAAGCATAACACGATGAAAGTCATGAAATTCGGCGGATCGTCCGTAGGATCCGTAGAGAGTGTACAAAAAGTAAAAGCGATTATCGAATCGACCGCAGAACCGGTCGTAGTGGTGGTTTCGGCCTTGGCCGGCGTTACCGACCAATTATTTCACACTTCCAAATTAGCCTCGCAAGGACATATCGGATACGAAAAAGAGTTTTTCCAATTACAAAAACGACATTTGACGATGGCGGAAACGGTTATCGCCGATGCGGAAAAACGGAACGCCCTTTTGCAACAACTCCATACGCTTTCGAACGAATTGGAAAATATTTTCAAAGGTGTTTTCCTGATTCGCGATTTATCGCAAAAAACATCCGACATCATCGTCAGTTACGGCGAGCGATTGAGTTCGTTGATAGTCAGCACGTTATTGAACAATGCACAATTGTTTGACGCCCGCCGCTTCATCAAAACCGAAAAGCAATTTCAAAAACACATCGTCGATTTTCAATTGACCAATCGTTTGATTGAAGAAGAATTTGTCGATTGTCCGCCGCTTGCGATAATTCCCGGATTTATAGCCAGCGACAAAAAAACAAATGAGATAACCAATTTAGGCAGAGGCGGTTCGGATTACACGGCATCCATTTTAGCCGCCGCTTTGAACGCTTCTATTTTGGAAATATGGACGGATGTGGACGGTTTTATGACGGCCGACCCACGCATTATCGGCAACGCATACATTATCGAAGAATTGAGCTACGTCGAAGCCATGGAATTGAGCAATTTCGGC
>JAISWY010000234.1 GCA_031270925.1 Candidatus Symbiothrix sp. | reverse complement strand
CAATCAAGACGGTATGCAGATGAAAGATACGCATAAACAATCGGTCTATGCCTCCAGCAATACGGAACTTAAGAAAATGACGAAAACGGAATACCTCGAACATCTGAAAAATGTTGTTTTTAAAAACAATAAAAACCTTCGGGTTGGTTTTGACGACATCAAGATTTATCAGCATCCCAAAAGCAAGCTGAAATCGTTTTACGGCGTTCGTCTGGTTCAAACTTGGAAAGGCGACAGTTATAACGACAAGGGATACCTGTTTTTTGTGATTGAATTTAGGGAAAATGCCAATCCTTTGATTTGGGTGCGCGTGTGGCAGGATATTGAAACAGATTCGCAGGGACAAATCGGATTGGGCGATTTCAAAATAGAATAAAATATAAACAGTAAGAATATGAATTTTTCGTTTTTTAAAATCATCATTGCATTGATCGTGTTTTGCGCCGTGCCATTGGAAATGAATGCACAAACCAAAAAATTGGTTATTGAACCGCTGAACGAATCCGAAGGAGTAGATATACGACAGGAAGGCCGCGAATGTGTTCCCGGCGCTATGGTTTTTACGATAAAGAGTGATGTTCCCAATCTCGCCTTTTATTCTACATTGATCGATCTGGAAGCAATTGAATATGATGCGGAAAAGCATCAATATGTTTTTTGTCACAGAAAGGAAAGTTTTTATTTGACCGTCGCATCGCCGTCGCATATCTCAGAGGAGATATACATTGACGGCTACAATAGCAAATACGTATTCAGGATTGTAGACCAAACGCCGAAAGGGAAAATTCTGTTCAATACTACGCCCAAAAACGCGATGGTCGATTTCGGCTTGGAAGGCCAAAGTCCGTCATTGTCGGGCGTTGTAATCGAGCAAAATTCAGGCAATTACAAGGTTCGTATCAGTAAATTCGGTTATTTGTCGGTAGATACTGCGGTGCTGGTTCCAAGCGACGGTAGCACGGTGTATATCGACTTGGCATTGAAAGAAAATTTTGCCAAAATCAAGTTGGATATTACCTCGGCCGATAAAAGCGCTTTCCGTGTTTTTCCGGTAATTGATATTGGTTCCGAGCATATCAATTTGGCGGATTTGGACGACCCGTCGAATCGAAAATCATTCGACGACGCCAATAATTTGGAATATTTTAAGATTTATTCGGGCGGCTTTATTCCTGTTCCACCGGGTAATTACAATATTGTTATCAATACGCCCGGTTTCAATACCTACACCACTACGCTCTCGGCCGTCAAAGCTTCAACCATTGCTTTATCGGCGCAGTTGGAACCGGTAGTCGGTTACCTGACCATTATCGACAACGGCAATGCGAGCGGCGCCAAAGTATTGCTCGACAACGAATATATCGGCGAAGTTCCGATGTTTAAGCACAAAACGCGCATTGGAAATCACTTTTTACGGTTTGAAAAGGAAGGCTTTGTTTCCGGCAAGTCGGAATATCAGGTATTGATAAAGGATGGCACGGAAAGCGAATTGCCGGTGGCCATGTCGATTTTCCGGCGGTTGAAGATAGTAACCACGCCCATAGGAGCCGAAGTATTGGTTAATACCGTGCGGGAAGGTTTTACGCCTTGCGAAATCTCATTGCGGGAAGGCAAACACGACATGATAGTGCGGAAAACCGGCTATCTCGATTATAAACAGCATATTGCCGTCAATTCGCCGGGCGCCAATCGGCTCGACACCTTGAATATCGCGATGGAAACCACTTATCCGTTTACGATAGCGAGTGAAGCGGACGGACTGTACGTATTCATAAAAAGAAAAAAAGCGATCGTGGCAGACCAAAAACAAACTCCGGCGAAAATATTATTGCCTTACGGCAAATACAAACTGGAATTGTATAATCAGAAGAACCGGAAAATGTTTTCCGGCAATATTACATTGAAAGCATCCGCCAATGAAATTTATGTTCCTTGCTATTCTTACGGTACTTTTACGACATTGGTAGGCGATTATTTTCCTTCGAAACCGAAAGCTCAAAGCGAAACAGGCGAATATTACAGTTTGCTTGCAAGCGCTCAATTTGGGCGGTTTAATCTTTTTCCCGGCATCTCTACATCTATTGCCCGCGCCTCGTTATTCCAATGGAACAAAGATTCGTCGCCTATTAATTTTTCCGTTCCCGAAGGCGAAGAAGGCGATCCATTTCAGCCGGACAATGAGTTTCTTCCGGCCATGAGCGTCCTTTTTACGAATGCGGAAGTGCGTTTGGGCGGCTCAATACATCGCAATCTGGATATTGCGGCCATCGGAACCTACGCATGGTTTCCGAAGTTGCACGAACTCATCGAAGAAATTCCGTTCAGTTATATTGATGGCCATGAAATGTTTTTGGGCGTCGAATTGAGTACCCGTATTTCATACTTCAATGTCAATATTAAAATTGGACAGGAAAGAGTGAAGGGACACTATAACTTCCTCCAAAAAAACGAAGAAGGTACTTCCAGATCCTCCACTTCCTTCAATTTTTTCAGGGAGGCGTTTGCTTTAACAAATACCGGTATCACTATCGGATTCACATTCGGCGAAAAACTTGCGGAAAGCAATAATATATTCCGGTTGTGGAAAAAGCCACTCATTACAAATTATTAATAAATTCAGCCCTGCCCACAGCACGGTTAAGTGGGAAAAAATGAAAAAAACAAGTTTTCAAATGCTCGTAACGTTGGTAGCAGTTATTATCGGCGTATCGTTCGCTTCTTGCGGAAGCAAAAAATCGGCAGTAAAAGTCTCCGCATCGGATGCTGCTAAACAAGCCAAGGAATTAGTCAAAGAAGGATGGACAATCGCCCCCGGAGCTTTACCTATTGAGCGGCAATTAGACAAATCCTACCAAATGCAGTACGAAGTTGACGAAACCGGTTATCCGAAATACCTTTTCGGCGAAGCAATGTCTGTCGGCGAGAACTACGATGCTGCCAAGATGCAGGCATTGGAATTGGCAAAGCAAAATTTAGCCGGACAAGTTCAAACCGAAGTAACTGCTTTGATTGAAAATCAGGTAGCCAACAAGCAATTGGCCGAAGGCGACGCCGCTTCGATCACACAGAGCGTTTTAGCAAGCAAAAATCTGATTGTGCAAAGCATCGGACGAGTAATTCCCATTTCGGAATTTTATCGTACCACCGCCAACAAAAACAAAGAAGTGCTGGTGCGTGTAGCCTACAATTTCGATATGGCGAAAGCGGCGGCCAAAAAAGCCATCCGTCAGGATTTGGAACAACGCGGCGACGAATTGTCCAAACAATTGGATAAAGTACTTGGTTTTTAATGTATTAGGGAACGCGGATAACGCGGATTTTCGCAGATAAATATTTGAAATCTGCGAAAATCCGTGTCATTAGCGTCATCAATATTCAAAAAAAATATTCCGTTATGCGTAAATCAACTATTTATATTGCGTTGTTTCTTGTATTTTCCATTTCGCTTTCAGCGCAAAAAACGCAAAAGCTTTGTGGCGAATACATCTACCATGCGCCCGAAAACGTTACGCTCGAACAAGCCAAACAAACCGCCCTCGAACGCGCTAAATTGCAGGCTTTAGCCGACAAATTCGGCACAACCGTAACGCAAAACAATGCCACCGTTGTAAAAAACGAAAACGGAATGTCGGATATTTCGTATTTCGCGCTGGGCGGTAGCGAAGTGAAAGGCGAGTGGCTCGAAAACGCCAAAGAACCTGAATACAAAATTACTTACGAGCAAGATATGCTTGTAGTAAAAGTAAAAGTCTGCGGCAAGGCGCGTGAAATCACAAATGCCGGTATTGACTTTACCGCCAAAATTCTGAAACACGGCACAGAAGCCAAATTTGAAAGCGAAACTTTTCGCGACGGCGATCAGGTGTATCTCTTGTTTCGCTCGCCCGCCGACGGCTATTTGGCAGTGTATCTGATCGATGAGTCTCAAACGGCTTATTGCCTCTTGCCCTATATGAACGCTCCTTCCGGTAATGTACGCATTAAAAGCGGAAAGGAATATATATTTTTTTCCGAGCAGAATGCCGATAAAAACGAAGCGCCGATTGTGAACGAATATGTATTGACGACAAATAAAACAGCGGAACATAATTTTTTGTACGTGATTTTTTCGCCGAATGAATTTACTAAAGCCAACGATGTTTCTACTTCTCCCGACAAACAAGGGGCGACGAACCATGTTGAACTGCCACGCGAACTGCCATTGGTCGATTTTCAACAGTGGTTGGCAAAAAATCGCACGCGCGATAAAGATATAAAAGTAGAGATTAAGGGATTGACGATAACAAAATAAAACAATAAATGATAATGAATAAGAATTGGCTCTTTTTAGCAGGAATGTTAGTATTGACAAGCGCTACAATGGCTTGGGGACAGGTAAAAGAATATCGACAACATGCCTCCAAGTATAATATATTAGAAATTGATAATTCCGGTTTTCGTCTGGTATATAAAGCGGTTAACGCGAACAACAGTGCGGCCGCTCTTTATACCTACAAGGATAATTTGGTAACGACGGCTCCTGTCGGCGGCCGGTTTGCACTCAATCCCAATGGGAGTACGATCGCTTTTGTTGATAATCGGAATATAAATATTTATTCTTTTATAAAAAAAGACGAATATCTGTTCTCAATCAAAGGTTCTAAAATGCAAATCCCACAGGCTTTGGCATATTCGGCCGATGCTCGCCAGTTTATAGCTGCTTATTCCAACGGAAAAATTATTTTCTATAATACGCAGAAATACCTGCCTTCCGACACCATCGAATCACAAACTTCGATAAAGGCTTTGGCAATAAGTCCGAACAACTATTTTGTCGTTTCCCTGGCCGGCGACACGGCCGATGTTTGGAATCTTGAAACCAAAGCGCACCGTGCCCGTTTAGCCCTCAATGCTAAGGCTTATGATGCGGCTTTTTCGCCCGATGCATCCATGCTGGCTATCACAACTCAAGACAAAATTTTGATTTTCAACACCCGTAATTGGGAATTGATACAACGCATCGACACAAAAACGCAAAGTCGCTATCCGTCGTTTAATGCCGATAACAAATACCTTGTATATGCACTCAAGGCCGATTCATCTTCCATTGTTGTTTATAATGTACTCAAACAAACAGACGAACAACTTATTCCGGAATCGGGTTCTGTACAAGGACTGAATTTTATCAATACCAACAAAAAAAGTCTGCTGCTTTCCGCACGTCGGAAAAGTATCGTTTTCTGGAATACCGACGAATTGACGCCCTATTACGGCAAACGCCTCAACCAAGATGTGGATAATTTGATGAACGATTGGATTAAGATGATGGACGGAGAATCGTTGGAAGACTATCAAATTCGTGTAAACGATTCTACCCGCTACGAACAAATGGGTTTATTTCAACAACAAGTGGCGACCGAAATGGTTGGCGACCGACTTGCTATTGAAGATCCCTTTGCCGGAGATTATGAAAACGAAGAGGGTTTGCTGACCATCAATTTTAACACGTTGCCCCCTATTGCTTTGTCGGTGCCGGAAACCGAAGTCGGCGACTTTAAAGATGCCGAAAAATTGAAATTCGACAACGAAGTTTATAACCTTCGCAGCGACGACGATTTTGAATTGGTATATGTGGAAGTTACGAATGAAGTAACCGACAAGGTCTATATTTACGACAAAATCGGACGTGTAAAACTGACGGATATGGAAACCGATCCTGATTTTGTTCCCCTGGATATTATTCAACAGGCGCAACAGGAAGAAATCAAATTACAGGCTGTGAAAGAAGAGATTATTGCTACCGATAAACAGGATAAATTAATTACGGAAAACACACAAATCAATGTGGATGCGAAAGTGATTCCCGATGTGGATACCGACGGAAACAAAATCTTGAATTATCAGGTAAACTATCAATACGAAGTGATTAATAAAGAATTTTCCCTCAAAGAAGATTTCCCGCCCGGCATATATGATGTAAACAAATCCAATGCAGCTTTGTCGTTGATGAAAATCATCAAACAATCGTTTGAAGAAGGCGATTTCGCCAAATATCTGACCGAGGATAAACGTGTAAAAATCGTAATTACCGGCACAGCCGACGGCGCTCCCATTAACGGAAAAATCAAATACGACGGTCGTTATGGTAATTTCACAGACGAATCGTATTTCAGCGCCGACGAATTGAAAGCGATGACAGTTACCTCAGAAACCGGCATTACTTCCAATCCGCAATTAGCATTCATTCGCGCCGCCGGCGTGAAAAATTATTTGGAAAACAATATCAAAACGTTGAAGAATACCCGCAATGATTATTTCTACAACGTACAGGTATCCGAAGAACGCGGTGGAGATTATCGCAAAATTCACATCCAATTTTTGATTTTAGACGCATTCAAACAACAATAAAACATGATTCGCAATAAAGGTTTTATCTTATTTTCGTTGCTCTTTTCTTTAGGCCTTCATGCACAAACCATGGAGGAAACCTTGAGAAAAGGCAATCAACAATATGTCCTTTTTGAGAGTGAACGCGACAAAGGCAATATGGACGCTGCCTACAATTATTTGTCCGATAGTTACAGCAATTTAAAAAAAGTAGTCGAACAAGACATAGACAACACGCAACGCAATGCGGCCAAAAACCGGCTCAAGAGCGCTTATGTGTGGTTCGAAAAAGCGACACTGCATTACGCCGAAATGAATAACGGAAGCCGCGCCTTGCAATTTGCCATTCCCTACGTGGAAATTCCCAAGTTGTCGATAATGCGGAGTGAACCGATCACGCGTAGCGGTAATTACCCCAACATTGTGAGATATGCCGGTGTGTCTGCTTATAAATTAAATCGTTTCGATGCGGCTATTCTGTTGTTTAAAGAATATTTGGAGACAGGAGAAAGTCAATTTGAGAAAGACGCTTTTATGTATTTAAATATGATTTATCAGGCGCAAAAAAATTATCAAGAACAAGAAAACATTCTCGAAAAAGCTTGTGTCAAATATCCTCTGGCTTTAGACTTTTTTTACAATTTGGTAAACGTATATATTGCAACAAAAAACAACGAAAAGTTGCTTGCCGTCATTGAACGAATTTTGGAAGTGGATCCCAACAACGAAAAAATCTTGCCTATGAAAGCTCGTTTTCTTTCTATGGCCAGACAATACGATGAAGCATTGGAGATCTATCAACGTCTTCACACATTGTATCCCAACAATTTCGATTTGCTTACCGGCTTAGCCAAAGCAAATTACAGTAAAGGAAAAGCAATTATAGATAAGGGCGCCGATGTTTTCGACATTATAGAGTACGCAAAAATAAAACAGGAAGCCGAACCTTATATGGAAGAAGCACAACGATTATTTTTGATTATTCTCGAACAACAGCCGGATGCTATTCAATACATGCAAGGTTTGGCCGGCATATATCAATATTTCAAACTGACGCCGGAATACGAAACGATTAATAAAATTATTCAGGACAACGGCAGTTACCTGCAATTTGCGGATATGTTGGCCGAATATAAACGAACACATTTAGAAGATCCTAAACCGGAGTCGGAAGGGCAAACCGAATTAGCCGAAGCAATACCCGTTCCGGTAAATCCGGCAAAATTGATGATTCGCATAAATGATTTTGCCGACAACAATCAAAACAAAGTAATTGATGCCGGCGAAAGTTTTGCGGTCACTTTTACCCTCGAAAATCAAGGACAAGGCGACGCATTCAATATTCGTATTCGTCTTTCCGAACAACAGGGCTTGGAACAATATTTCGATGGCGCTAAAGAAATCGACGGAGGACGTATAGAAGCAGGTCAATCCAAACAATTTACAATGCGTTATATTGCGGATAAGGCTTTGCCGACAGGCGATGCAATCATCAATATTTATGCTTTTGAAGGCAATGGTTTTGATGCCGATCCGGCCGAATTGCAAGTGAGTACCATAGATATGGCTATTCCCCGTTTGACCGTTGCCGATTATCAGTTTATTGCTGCCGCAGGCACTTCTATTACCTTGGGAGCCGACGGTAAATTGATGGTAGCGGTGCGCAACGAAGGCAGTGCGATGGCCAACAATGTCAAAGTGAACTTTTCGCTTCCCAACAATGTGTTCAAAACGTCTGCTACCGAGTTGATCATCGACAGTATCGCTACGGGCGAAGTCAAAATCATACCCTGCGACTTCGTTGTTAACAAACGTTTTGACCAAGATTCTATCGCTATTTTGATGGTGGTAACAGAGCCAACCAAATCATCTTATATCAACGATACCTACAAAGTAAAAGTAGGACAGTATCTGACGTCGGCCAACACCTTGAAAATAGAAGGCTTGGATCAAGAAAACCGAAAATCCGCTCGCATCAACGACAATTTTTCGCTTTCATTCCGAAGTGAATTATTGGAATCTGTTCCCGACGGCCTAGCAAATTCTCATCGTTACGCTTTGGTAATCGGCAATGAAGATTACAGTCGCGCCGGTGCGAATGCGGAAATCAATGTCCCTTATGCAGTAAACGACGCCATTGTATTCCGTGAATATTGTCTGAAAACATTCGGCATCCCATCTAATCAAGTAAAATTAGTGTGTAATGCCACAGCGGGTATTATGCACGAACAACTCGACTGGCTCATCAATATGGCTTCTGCCGACCCGGAAGCCGAATTGTTTTTCTTCTATTCCGGACACGGCAACAACGACGAGAGTACCCGAGACGCATTCTTGATACCGGTGGACGTGAGCGGTAAAAATATCCGTTTCGGTATTTCTATCGAAAGTTTGTATGCCGAACTTTCAAAGTATTCGATCAAAGGCGCTTATGTGTTTTTGGATGCTTGTTTCAGTGGCGGATTTAAAGGTGACGCTGCTTTGGTGGCTGCAAAAGCCGTTCGCGTGGTTGCAAAAACAGGGGTTCCGCGAGGCAATACTTTGTGTATTTCTTCCAGTTCGGGCGATCAAACCTCCAATGTATATCACGAAAAGAAACAGGGATATTTTACTTATTATTTGCTTAAAAACTTACAAGAAGCCGGAGGCGATATTGATGTAAAATCCTTGTACGAAAAAACCAATGCGGTTGTCAAACAGGAAACTGCACGTAGCGGCAAGATACAAGAACCTCAATTGTTGGTATCTACCTCTTTTAGCGATTGGGAAAATGTTCGTCTGACAAATAAAGTTCAATAAATATGAAGAAAACGCTATTTCTCTCATTATTCGCTTTGATAGCGGCAATAAATTTTGCCCAAACCATCAGCGATGTAAGGGCGGAAACACAAGCCGGTAAAATAGTCGTACACTACTATTTAAACACCCAAAAACCCACCAAGCTCAGTTTGAGCTATTCCGACAACGGCGGGCGCACATTCAAACCCTGCCGCAGCATCATCGGCTTGATGGAAAAGCAGGGCGCCGGCAAACATTCCGTCACTTGGGATA
>JAISWY010000216.1 GCA_031270925.1 Candidatus Symbiothrix sp. | reverse complement strand
CCACTTGGGGTTTCGATTTGAAAGTTTCATTCTAAAAACGTAAAATCATGAAAAACAAATTATTTTTAAATAATTTTTCGCAGATTATATATTGCATCTTTTTTGCGGCCTGCTCCCTGCTGCCTGTCGGTTGTACCGATAATTTCGAGAACACCAACAAAAACCCAAACAAATTATACCACGTGGAATTTAATTACGTGTTTCCGGGCGTGGTATATCGTTCGATGAATAATCTGGGCGAGTTAAATTACTCGTATTTAATGACTTATTCGCGCTATGTAGTGGTGCAGGCGTTTTGTGGGGCGCGTCAGGATGAAGACGACGGTTTTTACAACCGTTTCTATGTGCAGATTTTAAAGGATTTGGAAGACGCCATCAATGCATACACCGACAAGGAAGGTTTTGAAAACCGTTTGGCAGTAGTCAAAACGTGGAAGGCCTACACTTATTACATCATGGCTTCGATGTACGGCGGCGTGTCGATGAGCGACGCCCTGCTAACCGACGAAAGCAAAACGGAATACCGCTACGATACCGAAGCACAAGTCTATACGCAAATTCTGTCCTTGCTCGACGAGGCCATCGCGTTATACAACCCGTCGAGCAAATATACTACCGACGTCGTATCGCCCGACCCTGTTTTCGGCGCAACGGGAAGCATCGCCAAATGGCGGAAATTCGCCAATTCCATGCAGTTGAATATCGCCTTGCACATTCAAAATCTTTTGCCCGAAACAGCGGAAACTTACGCGAAAAAAGCGATGGAAAACGAAGACCGGCTCATTGCTTCCAATGATGAAAACGTTATCCCGCATTGGGGAACGAATGTCAATTCCGATGTTTCTTTCTACTACAATCGCATTCTGAAAAACGTCGAATCGGGCGCCGAACAATTCGGAGAAACGCTTTATCCGGCGATGAGCGAATATTTTGCGACTTATCTTTTCTCGTTCGACGACCCGCGCAAAGAGGAATATTTTGAAGCAACTAACGCAAATGCGAAATCGACAGCCGAAAAACCGTATCTGTTTGCCGATACCATCACTCGACCGCATATCTGCGCGAAAAATGGAACAGATAAATGTCCCGATTATACCGAGCATCAAGCCGACGGCCTCAATCCTTTGCGCCGCGATTCGCTGTTGGCGCAAGTAACCGTTCCCTATGTTCCCCTGTCGGAACTGCCTTATATGGCTTTCAACTGGCAAGCCGAATTGATCGAAGCCGGCGGAACGGCCACTTATCAAGACCCGTTGCTGAGTTTTCCAAGCAAATACAATCCTTCGTATGTGAAGAAAACGTTTATCGACAAAGCTGCGCCGATGCCGATATTGTCCTATTCCGAAGTGTGTTTCATGAAAGCCGAAGCGAAAATCCGTTACGGCGCAGGTAAAAATTCGGCGGAACAGTATTATAATGAAGGAATTACCGCTTCTTTCACGCAGTACGGCATCACAGCCAAAGCATCCGCCTATATGAATGGGGACGGCGTGAAATGGAACACCAGCAAAACCGGTTTCAGCGACCGCCGCGGACTTTATACGGCAGCCATCAACGGAAACGGCGGCGATACAAACCATCTCGAACAGATTTACAAGCAGCGTTATTTCGCCGGATATTTCAATTTCCTCGAAGCGTGGAATCTCGAACGGAGAACCCGCTCCTTGTGCTTCCCTCCCTTCTTTGCCAGCGGAACATCGACGATCGAGGGAGCCAATTCCACTTACAATTATTCGATGGAACGTTTCATTTATCCGCGTACCGAAATAAGTCAGAACGCAACGCAATATAAGAAGGCGCTTGAAAACCTGCAAGCCGTAAGCCCGTTTTACCGGCCGGAGCGTTGGGGCGACAATATCTTTACATCGCTCGGCTTCGCGAAATTGAATCCCGATTTGGCGACCGCTGCCGAAAAATACGTGGGCAACAAACGCATCGTTTTCCGCGCCGAATATTTCGAGCATACCTACGGCGCCACCTACGAGGAATTGCTGGCGAAAGCCAAAGCGATGACCGACGAAACCAACGATACGAAAGCGCTGACGAAAGCTTTTAATTACAAGGCGGGCAGCGTGTTGGGAACTTATTTAATTGAGAATTGAGAATTGAGAATTGAGAATTGAGAGTGGAGAATTGAGAATTGAGAAATAAAAAATCAATATTATGCGTTTTAAATATATATTTTTTGCATTGATAATTTTCGCAGCTTATGCCTGCAAAGACGAATCGGGTGAATCCTCCATCGACGATTTTTTCCTGAATTACGAAATAACAGAAATCGCCGTTACATCGGATATTCCGGTTGGAGCGATTTTGTACAATCCCGCGGGAAGCCTGCAAAACGAAGAAATCTGGACGCGGCTAACCGAAGAACGCATCGAATCGCAAGGTCATGTCGGCCCGTTCGTGCAACCCGTCCTCGGTCAATACGGTTTGAATGTGGATACCACAGGCGCCCTCGCCCTGCAACAAACCATTGACTGGGGATTGGAAGCCCGCATCGACTTCTTCATTCTGCCCGTCGTGCGCGAAGAACGCACCCGCATCTATCCGCGCAACATCTTTTCGGAAGACAGCGCCTTCATCAATCTGTTTCAAATGAAAAACGACACCTTGCCCGCAATTGAATTGAAAGAAATGAAATTTGCCCTGATGACCGATATGTACGGTTTCTGCTCCAATCTTAACAACGGAACATTGATTGAAACGGTCATGCCGGCCACCGTCTATTTGGATACTTATACGGAAGATGTGCGCGACTCGGTCATCATTTCCCGCGTGGATCAACTGTATGCCTATTTTGTGCGACTTTCCGATTACTTTTCCGACCCGAATTATTATCACATCAACGGTCGCCCGGTGGTAATCATGCGCGATCCGCAACAGTTGTACGCCCAAAATCCGGCCGCCGTTTATCAGGGAATCCGCGATGCCGTCAAGCAACATTCGGGAAAAGACATTTATCTGATTGCGCAACAACAGGCTTGGACGCCGCCTGCTCGCTTTACCTATTTCTTCCTGCAAGGGAAAGTCGATGCCATAACCATGCGCAATATGTGCAATGTCGGTGGCGGAAATTGGGATAGAACCTATTTCCTGCCGCAAATGATCAACGAAAACTTCAAATACAACCGCGAATATATCCGAACGAATTTCGGGATTGATTTCGTGCCGTCAGTCAGCCCGTCCTACAATTATTATCCGTTGAGCGCCACGGCGTATAACGAACCGCAAGTGCCGAAAAATCCCGACGAATTTCGGAAATACTGCAATGTAGCGAAAATGAACCTCGGCCAAACACCGCTGGTTATCGTGGACGCATTCAATAACTGGGAAACCGATTCGGCGATTGAACCGACTGTCGAAGGCGTCGGCAATGGCTACGGCAACCGCTATCTACATTTAATACGCGAACAATTCAAAAAATAATTCATCTTTAAAAATTAAAGTATCATGAAAAAAATTCTAACTTTATCAGCGCTTCTTGCATGGATTCTCATGCAAAACATCAACGCGAAAGACATCTATCTTTCGGCAACGGGAAATGATGCGAATGACGGCTTGACGGCGGCGACGGCCGTGAAAACCCTGACTCGTATCAACGACATCATCAACACGGAAGATGTGGTTCACGTGAACGGCATCATCAAAATTACCGATGAACCCGATTTTGAAACCAAAATCGAAGACGGTACGCAAGACCCGCCTGCCCCCGAAAACGGAATCTACCTCTATCATCGCGGTTACTTTTTCCGTAGTGCAATCAAATTGGCCGGTATCACGTTTTTGGGTGAAGACCCTGCCTCCGACGGCTTTTCGGGCGAAAATGTGGCTCCTTTGTTTCAATTTCAAGGCGCCTATCCGGTTACGTTCAAGAATATTAAACTTTGCAAGGCTGTTACACATCGCGCTGCGAACGGGCAATACGGTAGCGATGTGTCGGCGGTTTGGGCGGTTGGAACCGAAGTGGTTTTCGATAATTGCATTATCACTCAAAACGACGTCGCCCGAAACGACGCTTCTCCTGCCGACCCGAAAGATGGTTGGGGCAATCGCGGCGCTGTCTTGATTGAAGGCGGACCGGCCGTATTCAAAAATTGCGAATTTACCGAGAATATGGCACAGGAAGGCGGCTGTCTCTATTTTTGCGGCGGAACGGCTACTGTCGAAAACTGCTATTTCGGCTATAATAACTGCGCCGAAATCAACGATTCGAAAGGCGCCGCTATTCACACTTGGGTTCATGGAAACAGCGGCCTTTTGACACTCAATATTTACAAATGCGTTTTTGAAAACAACACCGCCCGCAAAGGTGGCGCAATTGCCTTGCTCGACAAAGTTTCCTATACCAATACTTCTACGACCATCAATATCGATCGCTGCTCGTTCATCGGAAATCAGGCAACCCAAAGTCAGGGCGGCGCGATTTTGTGGGATAATTTCATGGGACGAATGAGCCATGACAATATAACGATCACGAACTCACTGTTTTTCGGAAACAGCGCAAACGATTACGGCGGCGCATTCTGTATCTGGAATGTGCAACCGAACAGCGTTTTAACGATGAACAACGTAAGCATGTACGGCAACTTCACGAACGGCAATAGCGGACACGGCCCCGGCCTTTCGTTCATGACCGGTTATGAAACATACCTTCCGGCCAATCTGGAAAAACGCATTTACAACAGTATTTTCGACGGCAATTACGCCCTTGCAGACGAAACGGGTACGGCTTTTGCCGATTTCTCTTCGCTTTACACAATAGAAGAACAACCCGACCTGTTCGACGTCAAGAATTGCTACATCGGCCACTCTATCAATATGGTGGGACGGCAGGGAATTGATCCGTTATTAAATCACGTTGATTATTACGAAGGAACGGCTTACGACGCCGATTTTGTCGGATTCGACGACCCCGATTATTATGCAGTGAATTATTACGCCGTGCCTTTGTTGCCCGAATCGCCCGCCCGCACTTTCGGAGATGCTACATTATTGTCCGGCACGCGCGATTTATCCGGTAAGCCCTGGGTAATTGCCGACGGAAAATGCGCCGTTGGAGCAAGCGAAGTTAGCTCGCAAGACTTAGACGACGAAGTTGAATTTGAAACGGTAATTGCCTCTCCTGTAACTTCTCCCGTGAAATTGGTGTATGCCAAAGGTCGTCTGCTTTGTGTCGGACAAGGTCGCGCCGATGCGTATATCAATTTGTATAACATCACAGGTGGAAAAATCGCTTCGGGAGAAAATAATTTGAGGGTTCCGGCGGTGGCTCCGGGTGTTTATATTGCAACGATAAAAGTGGATAATCAAGTGTATAATCAGAAAATACTGATCAATGAACATTAAAAAAATCATTGGATTTGTATGTTTGAGCGTTTGCTTGTCGTGGATGCAGGCAAATGCTCAGGCATTGCAAAAAGAGAAGAACGGATACCGTTTGCTGGTGGATGGGAAGCCGTTTGTGATGCTTTCGGGAGAGTTACACAATTCCACTTCGTCGTCGCTCGAATACATGGCTCCGGTATGGCAGAAATTGAAAGCCATGCACCTCAATTCGGTTATCGCTTCTATTTCGTGGGAACAGTTCGAACCGCAGGAGGGCGTTTTCGATTATTCGATTATCGACGGAATAATCCGGCAGGCGGAAGAAAACGAGATGAAAGTGGCTATCATTTGGTTTGCCTCGTGGAAAAACGGCGATTCGTCTTATGCGCCCTTGTGGGTAAAACAGGATACGAAACGTTTTTTCCGTGCGAAAAATCCCGAAGGTAATCCGATAAGAATCGTTTCTCCTCTGTGCGAAGCGGCCAAGAAAGCCGACGCCAAAGCTTTCGCCGCACTGATGAAACGCATCAAAGAACAGGATAAAAAGCAAACGATTATTTTGATGCAAGCCGAAAACGAAGTCGGTATTTTCTACGATTTCGATTATTGCGAAGCCTCGCAAAAGCAATTCCGACAGCTGGTTCCGCCAACTTTATTGTCGTATCTAAAAGCCAACGAATCGCATTTATCTTCCGAAATAAAAAGTTGTTGGATAGAAAACGGCCGGAAAACCAAAGGAACATGGACCGATGTTTTCGGCGACAATGCCAAAGCCAAAGAATTTTTTATGACGTGGCAGTATGCGACTTATATTCAGGAAGTTGTTGCTCAAGGAAAAGCGCAGTACGATATTCCGGTTTATGTCAATGCGTGGCTCGAACAATACCGCGACGGCCAACCCGATTACCCGCGCGGCGGCCCCATCGCCAAAGTGATGGATATTTACAAGGCGGCGGCTCCGGCCATCGACTGGGTTTCGCCCGACATCTATTTGCCGACATTCCGCGAAATTTGTGCCGAATATCATCGAACGGATAATCCGCTATTCATTCCTGAAAGCACACGCGAAGGCGGCCGTGCCTTTTACGCTCTTGCCGAACACGATGCGCTCTGTTTCGCTCCTTTCGGAATTGAAGACGGATACAACGACCCTGAATTTATCGCCGCCTATTCGGTTTTGAACGAACTTTTGCCGACGATTATCCAATATCGCGGAAGTGGGAAAATGCACGCTTTTTTCAAACAAGCCAAGGAAGATCACGCAGTTATCGAATTTGATAATTACAAGATAATCGCATATTACGAAGGCGAAAACGCACCGAATTACGGATTGATTATTCAAACCGACGACGACGAATTTATTATCTCCGGCATCGGAGCGCGATTGCATTTCTTCTCGAAAAACAACAAGTTACGTGCCGACATCGCCACCGTTTGGGAAGGAAAATACGAAAACAACGCATGGAAAACCACTCGCTGGCTGAACGGCGACGAAACAGGCGCCCATAATTTTGTTCGCCTTTGGGGACGTGAAGGCAGTGTGAAAATGCCCGGCGTTTATCGAATCAAACTTTATACCTTTTAATTGATATAAATAACAAAGATATGGATACTCAATATTATACTCCAAAAACCCCTGCGAGGGGTAGATCAATAGCACAGAGCAAGGCCCTGTGGCATGAGAACCTGTGTTTTATACAAGCCCTTTTTTGTAAAAAATTTAGTATTCTCCTCTGTTTCACATTCTCAATTCTCATTTCTCCACTCTCAATTCTTTACGCGCAACCCGATTACACTTATTCCAATAATTGGTACGTCGGCGACACGGAAGCGGGCGAATGGATTAAACACCGGAAAATCAAACTCGCGGAAGGCGATTACCGCTTCACTGTCCGCGCTGTGGCCGCCGAAACCGGAAAAACCGTCGCTCTGGAATTAAACAATTCTCCGCTATTTTCCAAGGTATCAATTCCCGATGATGCAAGCGGAAAATTCCATTTGGCGCATCTGGGTAGCGCTCACATCGCCACAGGCTACTACGACATCAAACTGGTTTTTGAAACCGGCGGAGTGAATTGCGACATGATTTTCATCAAAAAAGATACGCGAACCGATAAGGCCGTTCTCGAAACCGACATCAATTATTCCCTCAATCACAACGACGGAATGCACATCTCGCCCATTGCCGGTTCGTCGGGAGCGACCGCTTTATTGGCCAAATACGGCGACCAGGGCGATAATATCGCCTACTATTACCAAGCCGATCCGGGTAATGGCGTCACTTACTCCCGCGAACAGGTTATGCAATGGAACAAACAACCGATTTACACCTTCCACAACGAATACACGCAGGAAGCGATGGACATTCTGGTGCAGGAATTTGCCGAAGCAAAAGTCGATTTCATCTGGGCGCATGGTCGCGGCGAACCCGATACGCAAAACGAAATCATCGATCGCGATTTCAAGGAAGGCGCCGGCGGCATGCCCTGTCGCGGATTGAGTGTCTTGGTCGATGCCGTCAAACGAAATCCCTACGCGAAAAACAATTTGAAAATCGCGTATTTCTTCGATTCGGCCGCTTCGTTTACCAGCGCGGGAATATCATCCTTTTATACCGGCTCGTTGGATTACCGCAACGACGATTTCCGTAATTTCATGTGGGATTTCGCCGTAAAGAAATGGTATCAAACCATCCCGAAAGATTTACTGTTTACACTGCCCGACACCGAAGGTTTGGGACGCACCATCGTGCCGATGCAATGGTGGACCTGCGGCGTCGGAAGCAAATGGGGCAACCGCGGCATTGAACTGACCGGCGCCGAAGGCTTTACCGGATTCTTCAATTTCCTGAAAGAAAAAATGGAAACGGAATTGGGAATCACGCCCGCATGGATTTTAGACCAATCGTTTTTCGACCGCGGCGGACAGGCTGCCCGCGACGTCGCATGGGGAACTCAGGCTTGGTTTATCTGGGGACAATCGACGACCGAAATCCGAACGCACAACGGTAAAAAATTTGCTTTCGCCATCAACGGCGGCCGTATTCCAATGTATGAAGCGGTCATGAACGATTGGAATCCCTATACCGATGCCGGTACTTTCACGGGAACTAATTACAATCAAATCCGAACGAAAGGCTATCACGTTAATGCTTTGGACGAAAACGCTGAACCTCGCCTCCGTTCCTTCTACGAAACAGCCACAGCCCAAAACGCCGAATGGATGGTTCTCGAATCGTGGTTCGACTGGCAGGAAGGCACTACATGGTACCGAAGCGGTCATCGCGAATACGCCTATCCGAATCAACATCTCAACCTTTGCCGCGAATATGCCGACAAGGAAACGAACTCTATTCTGCTTGAAGCCGAAAGTTGTGACGAATTTTTCGACAAATCGACAGGCAACAGCGGCGGAGCTTATCGTTTGGATTGGTACAAGGAAAGCGAACTCCAAAAAGATTATTTCGACGCCAATCTGGAAATCAATTTGGATATTTTCCGCCCCTTGCATCAATTATCGGAAATCACAACGCACACAGGAAGTATCGCATCTACGGCCAACCGGATCGAAGCCGGCTGGAAAGATGTTTGGATTTTGGCCGGAAAAAATAATTCTATCTATGCCAATGAATTGGATGGCTATCCCATTGCCCGCTGGGACATGGTCGCCAACAATAATTATCTGAACGATCTTACTTTAGGCGGATACGCCGCTTATGGCATTACTACTACCGGAAAAGTGGTTCGCTCGTGGCTGCCTAACGGACAACGCGCCAACAACAATAACACTTGGTCTCAAATTGATGGGAATATGGACATGGTCGATTTAGACGCTAACAACGCCATGATTTGGGGCGTGGACAACCAAGCCAATATCTATTACCGCAATTTCGCGGCCACCCGACCGTGGACAAAAATAGAAGGCAAACTCACCAACATTGCAGTGGATGAACTTTTCGGATGGGGATTCGATCCCGACGGACAGTTGAAACGCTTTTCTCTGCAAAGCAAATCCGATTGGATGACGGTTTCCAATCCGCACAACCTCACTAAATTGAGCGCTAATTGCGAAGAAGTCTGGGGCATAAACGCGCAAAACGAAGTCTATCGCATCAGTTCTTCCGGTTTCGGAAAATGGGAAAAAGTCGCCGACGGCTTCAAGGATGTTTCGATTGGAAGCAATTTCGTCTGGTTTCTCGATACAGATAACAAACCGAACAAATGCGAACTGACTTCTTTTGCCGATTATTCCGTTTTCACTCCCAACAGCTATACCGGAATAAACGATTTTACGGTCAATACGGTTTCCATTACGGCCTATCCCAATCCGTTTACGGATCGCTTGACACTGAAAATCACATCCCGGAAAGATGAAAAATCGCAATTGGCATTGACGTCTATCGACGGAAAACAGATTTTTGAACGCGAAATAACCGCCAGTGCAGGCGCTACGGAAATCAATTTAAGCGCTGAAACAAGCCTGCTTCCGCAGGGCGTTTATTTACTGGTTGTGAATAAACCGTCGGGGAAAGAAGTCTTGAAAATAATAAAACGGTAATTAGTATTTGCCCGAAAACTCACAATGTCCAAATCTATAGCAATTTATACGCAAAAAAAGATTTGAATCTTTTCACTCAATTGACTGTCCGAAAGCCCGAAGGGCTTCAATATGAATAACCCTGAGCAAGCCGCAGGCGCAGCTCGG
>JAISWY010000180.1 GCA_031270925.1 Candidatus Symbiothrix sp. | reverse complement strand
ATTGAGCTTGTTTGTAACATCTGTAATCGGATTCTTTGTTATTTAATATTGCTGTTGCAAAAAGATGGATTCTTTCATCAACCATCTGGCTGTAATTAGCGCCGCGATCAAACACTCGTTCGATAATAAAATTCGTTCGATTTTCGGAATCAAGCTTATCGAAATTGGTGTCCCCCAATATTCGTCGGTCGAATTGGGGAAGCGGTTTTTGCTGCTGTTCTACTACTGCCATAATTTTTTACAATTAAAACTGCAAAGGTATGTATTATTTTGCAAATTTGAATCGTTTATGTGTCCATAAATACAATTCAGGTTGTTGCCGGATGCTTTTTTCCAAATATAGATAAAACAAATCCGTCAATTGAAAATTCGGCAGGGTTTGCGGGTGTTCGTGCATTTTAACGAAAGTAGCTTCGTAGTAGCCTCGTTTCATGCGTTTTACATCCAAGTAATAAACTTCAAACCCATATTTTTTTGTGATTTTTTCGGTGCCGGTTAGCGCCGGAACATAATGATTTAAAAACTGTACGTAATGTTGGATTTGATGTCGGCTGGGCGACTGGTCGGCTATATATCCCAAAAACGATGTCGTTCCTTGTTGGTGCAATTTGTGAATCCAGCGCAAGGTGTCGTGCATTTCCACGTTTTCGGCGCCCAAACGACGGCGATTTTCTTGCATCAGCTTATCAACCAATGAATTATGCAAGCGTTGGTAAACCTGCCCGCGGGCGATTTGCGGTGGAAAATGCAGCGTCATCGAACTGTACCATTCCCAACTGCCGTAATGTCCTACGTATAGTGAAATGGATTTGCCGTTGTTTAAATCGGCGTTCACTTCTTCTAGATTGTTGAATTTCATGTGCCTGCGGATTTGCTTTTGCGACAGCGTAGCCAATTTGCAGGTTTCAAAAAACGTATCGACCAAGAAACGGTAGAATCGCTTTTCGATGCGGGCGATTTCGACTTCGCTTTTTTCGGGAAATGATTCCGACAAATTTTTGCGTGTAACCGGTCGGCGGTATTTCAGCACATAATATAAAAGGTAAAACAAAGCATCCGATAAGCGATACATGATCCACAGCGGCAATAATGAAAGCAAAATCCAACTCGCTTTCAAGAAAAAATATTTCAAACCGTCGATCATTTTGAGAAAAAGGCTCGTATCACATCCATTCCGTTGGCGTAAATCAATAAGGCGATGAGGATGAGCATGCCGATGTATTGCGCGTATTCCAGAAACTTTATGCTCGGTTGTCGTCCCGTAACTACTTCATACAAAAGGAATAAAACGTGTCCGCCATCCAAAGCGGGAATCGGTAACAAGTTCATTACGCCTAACATAATCGAAAATAAAGCAGTCAATGCCCAAAATGCACCCCAATCCCAAGTATCGGGAAACAGTTTGCCGATGGCGCCGAATCCTCCGATGTTTTGGATGCCCGCTTTGCTGAACATCAGTTTCAATTGCAAAACATAAAACGATAATTTCCTCACACCCAATTTGATACCGGCCGGAAACGATTTGAAAAAACTGTATTGGTCGGATACCGTTATCAACGAACGCGGTTTGCCCGCGATGCCGATTTTGCCTTTTTCATCCACATGAGTCAATACTTGCAAAGTGCTTGAATCACGGATAATGGTCAATTCTACGACTTCATCTTTGTGTTTCGACAGAACCGAAGAAAGAATGCCGAAAGCGGACGTTTTAACTCCGGCGGCCGCAATAATCGTATCTCCGGTTAATAACCCGGCTTGTTCGGCGCGACTGCCGGAAACCACACTGTCAATAGCTGCGGGCGCTATATCGGCGAACGGCATTTTCGATGCCATGAATTGCATTTTGAAATCGTGCGGCAAATCGAAAACAATTTTTTTTCCGTTGCGGATAACCGAAACAATTCTTGCATCGATTACGCGGAATAAATCCAAATCGTCGTAACGGGTCAAATACTTGCCGTCGGCTGCTTGAATTTGGTCGCCGTCTTCAAATCCGGCTTTGTGAGCCGTTTCGCTGAAATACAGCGGCGTTTGTTTAATCGGAATATAATTGTCGCCCCAAGCTGCTACAATCATCGAATAGATGAAAAAAGCCAATAGAAAATTCATCAGCACGCCGCCTACCATAATCAAAAGGCGTTGCCATGCGGGTTTGGTGCGAAATTCCCAAGGTTGCGCGGGCTGTTTCAAGGTTTCTTTGTCCATGCTTTCGTCGATCATGCCGGCGATTTTCACGTAGCCGCCGAAAGGCAGCCAGCCGAGTCCGTACTCTGTTTCACTGTTTTTCGGTTTGAATTTGAACAGGCTGAACCACGGATTGAAAAACAGATAAAATTTTTCGACCCGCACCTTGAATACTTTGGCGAACAAGAAATGCCCACATTCGTGTACGATAACCAGAATTGATAAACAGAGGATTAATTGTAATGCTTTAATTAAGAAAACTTCCATTGAATTGTGAATTGAGAGTTGAGAATTGAGAATTATTGATAAATTCGGCGGCTTTTGTTCGGGCTTCGTCGTTGGTTCGGATGTAAACATCCAAATCGGAGGAAGCAACGAAGGGGACGGTCGCCATTGTTTTTTCTATTATTTCGCTCATTTCGAGAAATCCGATACGGTCTTGCAGGAAGGCTGCTACTGCAATTTCGTTGGCTGCATTGAGGATACACGGCATATTTCCGCCTTGTCGAATCGCTTCAAATGCGAATTGCAGATTGGGGAAACGTTTTGTATCGGGTTCTTCAAACGTCAATTGATTGAATTTTGTAAAATCAACCGCTTCAAAATCAGATGCTAAGCGAGTAGGGTAGGTGAGTGCGTATTGAATCGGAATGCGCATATCGGGCATCCCCAATTGCGCTTTAATCGACGTATCTTTAAACTGCACCATCGAATGAATGATCGACTGCGGATGAATAAGCACTTGAATTTGAGACGGTTGAACATCGAACAGCCAACGCGCTTCAATCATTTCAAAGCCTTTATTCATCAAACTGGCCGAGTCGATGGTAACTTTGGCGCCCATGTTCCAATTGGGATGTTTCAGCGCTTCGTTTTTCGTTACGAATTTCAATTCCTCCGGCGACAAGTTACGGAAAGGGCCGCCCGATGCCGTCAGCAAAATTTTATCAACCGGATTGTTTTGTTCACCGGCCAAACATTGGAAAATGGCAGAATGTTCGGAATCGACCGGCAAAATCGGCGTTTGATATTCCAATGCTAATTTTGTAATCAATTCTCCTGCAATGACCAAGGTTTCCTTATTGGCCAAGGCTATAGCTTTTCCCGCACGAATAGCATGAATCGCAGGCTGCAAACCCGAATAGCCGACCATCGCCAGAAGAACCATATCAACCGGCTCGCTTTCAACTACATAGTTGATGGATTCAGAACCTGCACGGACTTTAATCGGCAAGTCGCTCAAGGCCTCTTTTACGGTTTGATAATGCGCTTCGTTGGCGATTACGACCGTATCGGGCTGAAATTCCCGCGCTTGACGAATCAACAAATCAGCCTGATTATTAGCTGTTAAGGCATAAATCTCCAAGCAATCGGAATGTTGGCGTATCACATCCAAAGCCTGTGTTCCAATTGAACCTGTCGAACCTAAAATAGCTATTTGTCGTTTCTTCATTTCTTTTTCTTCGGATATTTTTTTTCGTAGTTCCGTATAAACGCTTCCATGCGTTTCGATTTTTGTACATCTTTGATAGTTACTGCTTGCGAAAGCGTATCGGGTTGCGTGATTTGGGCTATCGGACTGTTACCTCGCAAAATAGCGCCGATATTATCAATGTATTGCGATTGCAAATCAATAATCCGTTCCAATGAATCGGTTCGTAAAGCGTTTTGAATCATCTCGTTACGAATTTCGGCATCCATATAGCCGGGTAAATAGTTGCGAATTGGCGTATTGATGATGACTGCCGATGTGAGCGTAATAATCACAACGACCAAAGCCGCCACCGCCCAAAAGCCCGACAAAAACGATACCCGGAACGAGAATACCTCTTCGAGTGTTTTTTCGTTCAAAAATAAAAGTTTGTATTTGAAACGAACTTTCTTCCAAAAAACCGATGAATTGAAGCGTTTTGCCATATTTACTTTTGCAAAAAATGCACTTGGATGTTATCCGGCCACAAAGGTAAGATAAAAACCCGAATTTCATTCCGAAATGACAAAAAAATAGTAAACGTTTATACCGTATCCACATCGAATTGTGTCAGCACATAGCGGTACATTTCCTGTTGCCGCAATCTTGTTTGCGCTTGTTCCAAAATTTCCCGTATCGCGCTTTGCGATGCCGAAATCTCGATTTTCAAAATGATTTTGCGGAGATAAATGTTTTGAATTTTTCCCACTGCCGGTTTGTCGGGGCCGAGAACGCGGTCGCCCAATCGTTCGCGTAAGATTTGGGCGTATTCGTGGGCGGCGTTGTGTACCGTTTCTTCTTTCCGGTGTTTTAATTGGATGTCGATGAGGCGGAAAAACGGCGGATAGCGGAACAACGAACGTTCTTCCATTTGTATGTCGTACATTCCCCGGTAATCGTAATTCAGAACCGTTTGAATGAGCGGATGTTCGGGATGCGAGGTTTGCAGGATAACTTCGCCTTGTTTTTTGCGTCGTCCGGCTCGTCCCGCCACTTGCGAAAGCAATTGAAAAGCGCGTTCGTGCGCCCGGAAATCGGGAAAATTCATCAACGAATCGGCATTGAGAATACCGACTAAGCTTACATTCCCGAAATCCAATCCTTTGGAAATCAATTGAGTACCGATTAATATCTGTGTTTCTCCCGCAGCGAATTGCGACAAAATTTCTTCGGTCGATTTTTGTGATTTGGCGCTGTCGCTGTCTAAACGGGCAACCGATACGGATGGAAATAATGTGTGGATTTCTTCTTCTACTTTTTCCGTGCCATAGCCAATGGATTTGATTTCGGTTCGGCCACATTCGGGACAGGTTTTCGGTCGCGAATAAGAACGTCCGCAATAATGGCAAGTCAGCTGGTTTGTTTGTTTGTGATAGGTAAGGCTGATGTCGCAATAACGGCATTTGGGCGTCCAATCGCAAGTGGGACAAACTAATCCGAGCGCAAATCCGCGGCGGTTTTGGAACAATAATATTTGTTCTCCCTGTGTTAAAACATTTTGCATTTTTTCGATTAGAGATGGCGAAAAAATGCTTTTCATTTGTTTTTTACGCCGTAATTCTTTCACGTTTACCGGATGAACAAGCGGTAATTCGGTCGCTTCAAATCGTTTATTTATAGCTACGTAGCCGTATTTTCCATTTTGTGCATTGTAAAACGATTCGATCGAAGGCGTGGCGCTTCCCAGTACTGTTTTGGCCCCGTGCATTTTCGCCAAGACCAGGGCGGCGTTGCGGGCATGATAACGCGGCGCCGGATCTTGCTGCTTGTAACTTGCATCGTGTTCCTCATCAATAATAATCAAACCTAAATTATTGAATGGTAGGAAAATAGATGAACGAACGCCCAGAATAACCGGATAACCCGCGTCGCTCAACATCCGGTTCCAAATACGAAGCCGTTCTTTCTCGCTGACTTTGGAATGAAAAACGCCTAATTGATCGCCAAAAAAACGCTGCAATCGTTCGGTTAATTGCGAAGTGAGTGCAATTTCGGGCAACAAATACAATACTTGCTTTCCCGATTGCAAAGCCGACCGAATCAAATGCGTATAAATTTCGGTTTTTCCCGAAGAAGTAACGCCGTGCAGCAAACAGACCTCTTTTTCTTTGAATTGTTCAATGATTTGATTATGAGCTTGTTGCTGCAATTCGTTCAAGGTATGTAACGCTTCAATTTGAATAGCGGACGCTTTGGATTTACTGTTCCGTGGCCGTTTGACCGGTTTTTCTTTCGACCGGATAACCGTCGGTAAGACATTCCGCGACACTTCGCCCAATTTACAAAGGTAATAGCGCGCAATCCATTCCCAAAAAGCGATTTGCAATGGACGTATAACCGGCTCAGCGCTAATGATTTTGCTTATTGGTTTGATTTCGATATTTTCCGGTGCGGCATCCGGTAAATTGACCACCAAGCCCGAATATTGTTTGTTTTTCCCGAAATCAACGCCCACCACACTGCCGACTGCGATTTGCGTTTCCATTTCCGGTGGAACACGGTAAGTAAAGCGGTCTGCAAAAGGAACGGGCAGGATAATTTCTACAAACATCATCAAACGAAATAGGAAATGCTGCGGTCGATGGTTTGTCCGTTGATTACGGAAATAAAATCGGATATATTGCCGACCGAAACACGTCCTGTTAAGTTTATTTTTTTAATGAATCGAGCGCTCGCTACCGTGCCTTCATTTAAAATAACCTTAACGAAATAGATGCCTGTTTCGTAATTGCCGGTATTCAAGGTTGTGGCGCCGGAAGGTAGATGGCCGGAAAACATCTGCTTGCCTGCCGCATCATGCACCGAGATATACCCTTTTTGCGGAATGATTATCGACAAATCGGTAGTTACCGGATTGGGATAAAGACGGATTACATCATTGGTTTTTCCGGTGGAAATACCGGTTTCCGAGAGTGATGTTACCTTAATATTATCCCAACGGGCAAGTGCATCCCACGAGCGCAATCCAATCGATCCGGACGAGAAAGAGGTATCGGAAAAATCAATCTTGGGCGTTGCCATATCGTTTACATACACTTTCAGATTGGCGCCCTTGGCCACGATTTTGACATTATACCATTGATCGGTGTAAATATCCATCGGAACGGCGATTAACGAATGCCACGAGCCGTCGGCTTTGCCCAATTCTACTTGATTGTTTGCATTGCTTATTCCCACATAGTAGCCGTTGTAATCGTCGGGGCCAAACGAAAGGCGGCTAACGCGGAACATCAATCCGACATTACCGTGGTCGCTGTTGATTTGCACTTTCGCCTCGTAAGTGAAATCGGAAAACGAGGTGGCCGTATAAACCGATTTGGAACAAGGATGGCTTGCTTCGACTGTTCCGGCAATGTATTCGCCATTTTTCACATACCACGAGCCGCCGTATTGCACCCAGCCGCTTTGTCCGTTCTCGAAATTTTCGGTGAAAGCGCCGGTAATCCGATTGTTTACACCGACATAAGGCAGGCAGGTGGCGCGAAGCGTTTCCGCGCCATAAGGCACAAGCGTAACTTGTTCCTCCCGCATCTGCGTTTCAACAGGACTGTATGGCGGATCGGTTGCTAAACGTCCATTGTGTGCATAATTCCACGCAGACAATTTTCTGGCGGAAACGAGTAGTTTTACAGGCGTAGTGCCTTGAATGTAAGGATTTTCCGGCATCGCGGTTTCAACCACCCGAATCGAAGCGGCCGGATTGTTCTTGTCGATTACAAGAGCGTAATTCCATGCCGAAGCAGGCAACACTTCATTTTCACGAAAACCGTTGCCGTAATCGTTGCGTGGCGACCATGTTTCATCTATTTTCAAAGAAAAAACCAAAGGTCCGCGCTGAATGCTTACCGAATTATTTACTTCTTCATTGACAATCAACGGCATCCGGAAAAGAATCGAAATCGCATCATTATTATTCCATGTGCGGTCGATGGTATAAAATTCGCCCGGAACCACATTGTTTTGCGAAACGTTGTTCACTTTGATTTCGGGTGCGCTACACCATGCCGGAATACGCAATTTCAATGGAAAAGTTACCGGCTTTGCAGTTGTTAGCGTAAAATTCAGTTCTTCGCCGAAAGGATAGTTGGTCGTTTCGTGGATGTCGATTGGTACGCTGTCAGCCACATACGCCCTAACGAGCGATGGGCCGTAAGCCATGACCGCCAAGCCATTATCGGAAGTAGCCGCCCACATTGTTTTGACAAAATAAGGCCAACCGTTATGGAAGTCGAAACGGCAACAGCCATAACCCGAATACGGACCGGGCATATTTCCATTATCGTAATTCTGCGCAAAACCGGTGTAGCCGAATTTGCTGATTACCTGATTGGCTTGCTGATAATACTGTAATCCCGTGATGTCGTAATTCAATCCGCCGGGCAGTGCGTTGAAAGCGACTTTTTCGAGTTGGTCGCCAATGGATGCGTCGCCCAGAATCATTTGTACCGTTTCTGAGCTTTGCATTTGTTCTACGACGGAGCAAAGTTCCAAACCCGTCATCGACGAGACGCCGCAAACCATTTCGCTGCCTGATTCCATTCCGTGCGGCTGTCCATGGTCGTGCAAGAGATGTTCGCGACCGGCGAAATATGCATTTCTATCTTCCTGTAAATGAGATTTTTGAAAATAAATTGCCGGCATTTTCAGCGCTTGCGGCACGTTTACGTTGTGTTTGGGTTGGAAATCGCCGGCAAACTGATTGAAAAGATTGTTTGTGAAAATATCCGTCCAAGGGTATGCCTGATTGTGAAGTTTGTCGGCCAATTCGAGCAGAAAATCATCGCCTGTACGGTTGTAAAGCCAAAAAACGATTTCAATATTGTCGCCGGCTCTTGATTTTCCCCAACTGCTCAAGGGCTGATTGTCGATATTTGCATTTTGATATCGAAAATAGTTGGTAAGAAATGGAATCACGCGGGTGTTGCCGGTCGCTTCGTAGTAATCGCGAATGGCGTAAAGCATCGGCATACGCGCCCACCAATCGCGGTTGTTGGCGGGGCCGAAATAGCCGTTTCTCAGTTGATTATCCAAGGACCAATCTATCCATTTTTGCGCTTTTGTTTTCAATTCTTGGTCGTCGAGTACGTATGCAAGCGCGACCAAACCTTTGACGTAATAGGGTGCGCGTTCCCAACTGTCGCCCGTTCCGCCGAGCCAGTCGCAGCCTGCGCCGAGGTCGTTGTTGTTGCTGTACAGTTCTTCGGCATGGCCGGTCAAACCGCTTTTTTGCAGTTGGAGTTGGGTAAGCAGCCAGCCTTCGGCTTTAATGGAGCCAACGGGCAAGGCTATAAACGGCGTTTCGGTAAGCGGCGCTTTGTTTTTGATGTAATTGTTTGCCGAGATCGGGCAAATCATCGAGAAAACAAATATTACTGATAAAATTACTGTTTTTTTCATTAATAATTAGCCTTACGGCAATTCCTTGATTTTTATATTCTTGAAATGTACTTCATCGCCATGGTCTTGCAGCAGAATATTGCCTTCGGCGGCGTTGCCGAAATTTTTCCAGTCGGCATATTTGCTGTAATTAACTAATGCGTTCCACATCTGGTTGTTGCGTTCGTAGCTTATTATTTTTACATCGTTGAGATAATGCTCCACCTGATTGTTACGCACTACGATGCGGGCGGTGTTGAAAAATCCGTGACGGAAAGGTTTGTTTGCAGGCGCAGGAATCAGGTCGTAGAGCGAGCCGAGTGTGCGGTTGCCGCGCACGCCGAGTTTAGCGTCGGGGTGATTTTCGTCATCAAGGATTTGAAATTCGCAGCCGATCGACGAACCTTCGCCCTTGTTCAATTCCGTATCCACAAAATATTTGATGCCGCTGTTTGCGCCTTTCGTAATTTTGAAATCGACCGATAGTTCAAAATTTTTGTATTTGCGTGTAGTAACAATATCGCCGCCATTCGCGGCTTCCGCGCCGCCCGATTTCAGCACTTTCAGTACACCGTTTTCTATTTTCCATCCTTTTTCGGGGAAAGCGGTTAATCTTGCACCGCGCCAGCCCTTGGTTGTTTTACCGTCCCAAAGAAGCTGCCAGCCTTGTGTTGCTTCAAACGGCGAAATGGTGTTGTCTATGCAATTTACTTGCGCAGGTTCGGCAATAACATCTTTGCAAAATTTTTCGGGAGTTTCGGTGCAAATCCGGATATTTTTCCATTGGATTGTTTTACCTTCGAGCGCGGGATTGCCTATCTGATGCACTTGCAGGGCGATGAAACCCGAAGCATCGTAATTGGCAAGCAGATTGGCGCAATACACATCGTTGAGCCATGTGCGGATATTATTACCGATTGCCTCAATGCGCACTTTGTTCCATTCATTCGACTTGAAAGCGGTTTTTGCTTGCGGATTTTTGTCCAAGGGATAGAGCCATCCATTACGGGCTTCGTCGTACACGCCGCCGCTCCAAGCACGCGCCGCCGGGTCGATTTCGTATTGATAGCCATATACCCGGCCGTTGTCGAAGTCTTTTTTGCTGTTACTACGGAATTGGATACCGGAATTTAGACCATCCTCAACCTTAAATTCAAGTTCGAGGATAAAATCGGAATACAAGGCCTTGGTAGCCAAAAAAGTGTTAGGCGTGTTCATCTTGCTTGTTCCGACAATGGCGCCGTCTTTTACCGTAAATTCGGCTGTTCCGTTGAGCACTTGCCAGCCTTTGAGGTTTTTGCCGTTGAAAAGCGGCTCCCATTTGTTCTGTGCATATACCGATAATGCAGCGGTCATAAATAATAATGCTAAAAATTGTTTTTTCATTTTTTTATTGAATTATGTTCATTTATTGTTCATTTACAGATGCGTCATTTTTGTTTTAGGAAAATATTACTTTCCGAACCGCAAAGTTAGCATAAAATTCTCAATTATACACAAACGCA
>JAISWY010000168.1 GCA_031270925.1 Candidatus Symbiothrix sp. | reverse complement strand
TCGTAAATATTATCCAGCGATTGCTTGATGCTGTCTTCCACCGCTTGGGCGATATGATGCGCCTCGGTTAACGAAAGTTTTCCATCCACTTCAATATCCAGCACAATCGAATACATATTGCCGATTTGATGCGAACGGATGCGGTGCGGATTGTTGGCGTCCGGCACTTGCTCCACCGCTTGGATAATTTTTTTGTATATTGAGGTATCCGAAACGCCGTCCATCAATACCAGATTGGCATCTTTGAAAATCCCGATGGCGGAATAAATGATGTAAAATCCTATTAATAAAGCAATTATCGGGTCTAATATCGGCATTTTCAATACGAAAACGAAGAACAAGCCGATTAGCACGCCGGCCGAAATTATCACATCGTTGCGCATATTCACGGCATTGGCTTTCAGCATCGACGAATCGACCCGTTTCCCTTGTTGGAACTGATAAAGCGCCAGCAGCAATTTGCCGATAATCGAAATAATCGTTACCCAAATCGCTATGGATGAAGGCATTTGGGCGGCTTCGGGATGAATGATTTTTCCGATGGATGTTACCAGCATCTGTCCGCCCATGAAAAAAATAACAAAGGCAAGGATGGTCGAGGCCACATTTTCGGCCTTTTCGCGCCCGTAAGCGTACTTCGCGTTGGGGGGAACGCTGATAATCGGTGTCGTAATCAAAATAATGAGCGACGTAACCACATCGGAAGCCGAATCCAAGCCATCACCCAACACGGCCAAACTGCCTGATATTAGCCCGATTACAATTTTAGCCAACGACAGGAAAGCGTTTCCCAAAACGCTAACCCACGATGTTACCAGCATGATTTTCTTTTTGTCCGACATATTTTTTGATTTAAATGCAGTTTCGACAAGTGGCTAATTCGCCGCGGAAGCGTTTTTCGACCAATAATTTCAAGCGGTCGCGCAGGCTTTCAATGCGAACGCCTTGCAGCACATCGGCCGTAAAAGCATATTTCAGGAGCAAAACGGCTTCGTTTTTCGGGATGCCGCGCGAACGCATATAGAAGAGTGCAGTCTCATCTAATTGGCCGGTAGTCATGCCATGCGAGCATTTCACATCGTCGGCATAGATTTCCAATTGTGGCTTGGAATACATCCGGCAATCGTTGCCGCTCAACAAGTTACGGTTGTTTTGATAGGCTTCTGTTTTTTGTGCATCGGGTGAAACAACGATACTGCCGCTGAAAATGCCGGTGGCCTCATCGTCCAACACATATTTGAATAATTCGTTGCTCCGGCAATTCGGAACCAAATGATTGATTTTCGTAAAGTTATCTATTTTTTGCCGGTTATCCGAAATCGCCATTCCATAGAGATGCGCTTCGGCGTGTTCCCCTTTCAAATCAATTTGGTAATTATTGCGCGTTTGACCGTTTCCGAGCGTAATATTATAAATATTGGCTTGCGACGATCGTGCCTGCTCGACCCAGCAATTCGCCAAACGAATCGTCTTCCCGGACGTTTCTTCCAATTCGTATAAGTCGAAAACGGCGTTTTCGGCGACGTAAATTTCTGCGTTTTGCGTAGCGGCGAAAACAGCCGAATCGTCGGTCGTATGGTCGCAAATCAATAATTGCGCTTGGGCGTTTTGTTCCAAAATCACGAGCAGACGACGATTAATCAGCGAATTGATTTGTCCACCGCCGATTTGCGTTAGTTGCACCGGCTTTTCAAGCCTTACGTTTTCAGGCACATACAATACAAATCCGTCTTGAACGAAAAGGGTGTTGAAAGCCGCCAAGCCCTTGCCTTTTTCTTCGGCTTGGCGGTTATAATATTGTGTGAATTTTTCGGGATATTGTTTGGAAAAATCGTTCAGGCTGCCGACGAAAACGCCTTTCGGCAACTCAGGAGCGTTATTTTCCCTATAAAACCAAGCATTGACCGTGAAAAAAGAATAGGCGCTCATATTTGAAATAAAGCATGGGGACACTTTGCGGGGTTGCAAAGCGATGGCGTCAGTCAGGTAGAAACCGAAATCGGGAGAAAGCAGTTGCGCAATATCCGTGTGCCGGTAGTTTTCGGATTCGAAAGAGGGGAGGCCTTGTTGTTGTAAAGTTTCGTAAGCTTTTTCGCGGTAGGCGTTTAGCAATGGAGTGCAGCGCTTGTCGATTTCCGTGCGGTGCTTTTGGAAAAAATCGGTGTATTGGGTCATTTTTGTTTATTTTATTTTGGTAATCACTTCAACCAATCATAGCCTTTCTCCTCCAACTCCAAAGCCAATTCGGGAGACCCAGTCTTAATAATCCGTCCATTATACAAAACATGCACAATATCCGGCTTGATATAATCCAGCAAACGTTGATAGTGCGTGATAACAATCGTCGCATTATCCGGCCGCTTCAACTGATTAACTCCATGAGCCACAATGCGTAAGGCATCAATATCCAAGCCGCTGTCGGTTTCGTCCAAAATCGCCAGCTTCGGTTCGAGCATTGCCATCTGGAAAATCTCGTTGCGTTTTTTTTCTCCTCCGGAAAAACCTTCATTGACCGAGCGATTGACCAAATTCTTGTCCAATTCCACCACTGCCTGCTTTTCGCGCATCAATTTCAAAAACTCGCCGGCCGAAAGTGGATTTTCTCCATTATATTTACGATGTTCATTCACCGCCGTGCGCATAAAATTAACCATACTCACACCCGGAATTTCTACCGGATACTGAAAACTAAGGAACAAACCCAAACACGAGCGTTCTTCGGGCGGTAACTTCAACAGGTTTTTCTCCTCGAAAATCACTTCGCCCGCCGTAACTTCATAAGCCGGATGCCCCACCAGAACGGCCGAAAGCGTACTTTTACCCGAACCGTTCGGCCCCATAATCGCATGGACTTCGCCGGCTTTCACTTGCAAATTCAAGCCTTTCAATATCTCTTTCCCGTTGATGGATGCGTGTAAATTATTTATAGTAAGCATTTTATTCTAAGTTATACTTTTGTTTCGTGAAATAATCAGCACAAAGGTACGCGATTTTTTTCAATTCCCAATTTTATTTGTACCTTTGCCCTGTTTTTACAATGCTCTTTATAATGATTAATCGTATTTTGATCCGGATAAAAGTTCTTCAAGTAGTGTATGCTCACTACCAAAAAAGCGCTACACCATTCAATAACGCCGAAAACGAGTTGAATCGCAGTCTGCAAAAAGCTTACGACCTGTATCATTATCTACTGTTGCTGATCGGAATATTGACCGATATGGAACAAAAAAAAATCGACGCCTTGCAATACAAGTTCCTTCTCTCGGAAGAAGACCGCAATCCTAACGTCCGTTTTTCAAACAACCGTTTCGCCGAAGAATTGCGTCAAAACGAACAGCTGGAGAAATTTGCCAATCAATACGGCCGTCTTTGGGATGAGGAAGACCGGAGTTTTCTCCGTAATTTGTTGAATGAAATCCTGCAATCGGAGCTTTACAAAAATTACGTGCAACAGGAAGACAATTACGAGTCGGATCAAAAATTCTGGTATAATGTACTGAAAACCAACTTTTTAGAAAACGAATCCTTAATAGAATCACTGGAAGAAAAAAATATCTACTGGCAAGACGATTTGGAAACCATCGGTACATTCGCCCTCAAAACCATTAAACGGATGAAGGAAGGAAATCCGCAGCAAGACTTGCTTCCGATGTTTCGCGACGAAAGCGACCGCCGTTTCGCCCTCACCTTGCTGCACAAAACGCTGAATGAAGAAAAGGAGAGCAGCGAACTCATCAATCGGCAAATTCAAAACTGGGATTTGGAACGGATTGCCGCTATTGACTTGTATATCATGCAGATGGCTTTGGCCGAAATCAAGAATTTCCCCGATATTCCCGTCAATGTTTCGCTGAACGAATACATCGAAATTGCGCGTTATTACAGTACGCCCAAAAGCGCCCTCTTCATCAACGGTGTTTTGGATAAAATCGTTTCCGAATTGAGAAACGGCGAAAAATTATTTAAAAATTAAAAATCATTTTTCTTCCTTTTATTCAAATGTTATATTAAAGAAAAATGCTTACCTTTGCAACTCAAATTTTTTAAAACACAAACAAATGACACTAAGCATTTTTTTACAGGATGTAGCTCAGGCTGCAAATTCCAGTAATTCATGGATGACGTTTCTTCCGTTGATTCTAATTTTTGTAGTCATGTATTTATTCATGATTCGTCCACAACAAAAGAAACAAAAAGAAATCGAAAAACAACGTGCAGCCTTGAAAACCGGCGATAAAGTGATTCTTTCGAGCGGCATTTACGGCAAATTGAAAGAAATCAACGACGGCGAATATGTGGTTGAAATCGCAGAAAATGTAAAAATTAAAGTCGAAAAATCGTCAGTCTTTGCCAGCGCGCAATGAAAATTGATAAAGAAGTACAAAAACGGAAAGCCAAAGCATTTTTTCACAGTCAAACGTGGAAAAAATTTTCGGTTTTCCTGCTTTTTGTCGTTCTGGCTTTTATTTTTTGGATAGTGCAATATTCCCATCAATAAGGCGACCATGAAAGTTTTGGGTATTACCGGCGGCATCGGAAGCGGAAAATCCATTGTATCTAAATTGCTTGAGATCAATGGGATACCTGTTTATAATACCGACATTGCCGCCAAAATCCTTTATAATATTTCGCCGGTTATCCGGCAAAAACTGACCGAGCGTTTCGGCGCCGAATTGTATGCCGAGGGTGTTTTGAATCGTTCTCTGTTGGCTTCTCGCATTTTCCAATCGTCTGAAGATTTAAGATTTGTCAATTCGATTGTTCATCCCAAAGTAGAAAACGATTTGGACGAGTGGAAAAATCAATTTCCCGAAAAAAGCGTTGTCGGTGTTGAGTCAGCCATCTTATTCGAATCGAACTTATGTAACAAAGTAGATATAATCATCAATGTCTCATCTTGTTACGAAATAAGAGTCGAACGAGTGCAGCAACGCGATAAGCTTTCTAAAGAAGAAATTGATCGTCGCATCCAACAACAAATGGATGATGCAAGCCGTTGTCGCCTCGCTAATTTTACAATAATTAACGATAATCGGCAAGCATTGCTCCCACAAATAGAAAATTTGTTAAAACGATTGAAGTAATTAAATTTTACCTTAAATTTGCGTCGCAATACAGAAATTTAGAATTAATAATTATGTTGAAAGAAATTTTATCCGTTTCCGGAAAACCAGGATTATTCAAACTGATTTCGCAGGGAAAAAATATGTTTATCGCCGAGTCGCTGCTCGACCACAAGCGCGGGCCGGTGTATATGCGCGATAAAGTGATTTCGTTGGGCGATATTTCGATTTATACCGAAGAAGAAGAAGAAAAGTCTTTGAGAGAAGTGTTGAACAACATCAAAGAGAAGGAAAACGGACAGCCGATTGCGTTCGACAAGAACATTTCTACCGACGAATTGAAAAAATATTTTGAATCGGTTCTGCCTAATTTCGATAAAGATCGCGTTTATCCATCGGACATCAGAAAAATAATGATGTGGTATAACTTGTTGGTTAAAGAAGGTTTAACTGATTTTACAGAAGAAAAAACAGAAGAAGAAAACGCCGAAGAAACGGCGCAATCCGAAGAAAATAAATAAAACACTATGTCTGAATACGATGACGAAGTCGCGGTAAAGTTTATTCAAAACTACTTGCCGCAAGAGTTAAAAGAACGGTTTGAAGACGACGACATCTATTATTTTTTAGATGTGATTTGCGATTTTTACGAAAAGCGCGATTGGTTAAACGACGACGACGAAACAAAAGAAGAGGCCGAATTGGTCGCTTTCATCATCGAACAGTCGAAAAAAGACAAAATCGGCGACTTTTCGGAAGAAGAAATCCGCTTGGTTTTGACCGCAGAAGCCGCTTATTCGGGTACTGTAGAAATTCCCGAATAATTTTTTAAACAATATTAATTTGTGTTATTAAGCAATTATACATTAATCATTTAAAAATTTCTAAAATGAAAAGAGTAAATTTATTTGCATGTTTGGCTTTGAGTGTAGCGATTGTGTTCTCCGGTTGTGGAGCAAGCAACACTGTCAAAGGTACAGGAATCGGTGCAGGCGCAGGTGCAGCTATCGGCGCAGGAATCGGTGCATTGTTGAATGGTGGTAAAGGCGCCGCTTGGGGTGCAGCTGCCGGAGCGGCCGTAGGAGGTGGCGCAGGTGCATTAATCGGCCGCAAAATGGATAAACAAAAAGAAGAATTGCAAAAAATCAAAGATGCCCAGGTGGAATCGATCAATGATGGACAAGCCATCAAAGTTACTTTCGATTCAGGTATTTTATTTGCAACAAATGCCAGCACATTGAACACAGCTTCGAAAACGGCTTTAACGCAATTCGCCGCTTCATTGCAAGCTACTCCCGACACCGATGTGAGAATTGCCGGCCATACCGACAGTACGGGTAGCGACCAAATCAACGACAAGTTGTCGAAAGCGCGTGCAACTTCCGTAGCTACATTTTTGACAGCACAAGGTGTAACTTCGAACCGTCTTACAACCGAAGGATTCGGCGCTTCTTCGCCGATTGCCGATAACAGTACCGCTACCGGAAGACAACAAAACCGTCGCGTTGAAGTTTATATTCTTCCGAATGCGAAGATGATTCAGGATGCACACAACGGCACGTTAAAATAATTAGCTCGTTTTTGGACAAATGAAAATTCCCGTATCCACTTGGATGCGGGAATTTTTTGTTGTTATGAAAAAAATTGTAATTTGATTAATTTGCCAGCAAGCGCTTAACCGCTTCCGAAATCAACCGCCCCTCGGTTTTTCCGGCCAATGCTTTTGTGGCAACGCCCATCACTTTTCCCATGTCTTGAGGCGATGTAGCTCCTACTTGCGCAATAATCGCTTTCACTTGCGTCGCCAATTCCTCAGGCGATAACTGTTGCGGAAGATAAGTTTCCAAAACCGCAACTTCGGCCAATTCTTTTTCGGCCAAATCCGTGCGATTCTGTTCGTTGAAAATGGCCGCGCTTTCTTTCCGTTGCTTTACCATTTTTTGCAGGATCTTAACAGCTGTTTCGTCGGACAGTTCGCCGTCGGCGCCTTTGGCCGTTTTCGCTTCCAAAAATTCTTTTTTTGCGCCGCGCAGGGCTTCCAAACGCACTTTTTCCTTGGCCAACATGGCCGCTTTGATGTCGTTGCTGATAGTGTCGAATAAGTTCATACTTTATATTTTTTAATCGTTGCCACAAAGTTAGCATTAAATTTTCAGATTACATACATACAAATAAAAATACCAACTACTCAGGTAGGAAAAGAAAGAATACGGAACTGACCCGATACTTTTGGTTTTGACTTGGCTCAGTTGCAAACCCCTGTGTTAAGTAGAAGCGACAGACCGCAGGTCTGAATGTTAATAACCCCCAATGAAGCGAAGCGATTGGGGGATAGAGAAATACATCGACCTCCTCAACCCGAAGGGTTGAATATCCGAAATAAATCACTATCTTAGCCCGATTAATCAAAACTTATCAATTATGTCTTATAAACAAACAAAAAAGGGAAGTTGTACCGAATCAACGGCATGGCGTTGAGCCGGAATATCCATCAACTTGTTAATAGATATATTCAACCCACTTCGGGGTTGAGGGGAGAGTGCTTATTTCTCTATCCCCCAATCGCTTCGCTTCATTGGGGGATGTCTCGTTATGAATATGGTTTACCTCTGTCAGTCGGTTAAATCTAATCTTTCATACAACAAAAGTAATAAATTTAACCTCAGATTTTTTTTTCTGCAAACTTAAGGTTATGTATATTCAGACCTGCGGTCTGTCGCCTCTGCTTAACACAGGGTTTTGCAGGTGACTCGAAGCGAAACCTTTGCGTCCCTTGCGGTTAAATGTTTTACCGGTAGAGTAGAGCGGAGAGACTTCAATAATCAATAATAAGTCTCTCCTACCCCCTCTTCAATCCGTACGTGCGGTTTTCCCG
>JAISWY010000153.1 GCA_031270925.1 Candidatus Symbiothrix sp. | reverse complement strand
CTTTGTCAGTATACAGAGAATCCATGTTAAGCACGACCTTTCAGGCCGGATTATAACACAGGTGAGAAGATTTGAAAAGGAGCACGGAAAAATAAAAAGGCAATCGCTTTGGTAATGGTGAAGGCGAGGTACCGGCACAACGGCTTTACGGAAGAAGCGGTCGATTTACTAAAAGTTATTGATTCGCGCGTTGCTTATCCCACTGTCCGCATGTATTTAGCGTATTTAGCAGACGAAGCAGGCGACAAAACCGGAGCGAAAAAGTATTACGATGCGGCTTTAGCGCTCCCAAGCGATTATTGTAATATGTTCCGCTTGGAAACGATTAATGTTTTGGAAAAAGCAAAAGAATACGCTCCGGATAACGATAAAATCTATTATTACCTCGGCAATCTCTTTTACGACAAGCAGCCTGATACGGCTATGGCCAACTGGCAAAAATGCGTCGAAATCAATCCTGACTTCGCTTTGGCATGGCGCAATCTCGGCTGGGGCTATTGGCTACATGCTCACGATTTGAATCAATCGGCCGAATGTTATCGCAAAGCCATTCAATTAGCGCCCGACCAAGCGCTCTTCCTGGAAGAAATCGATCAGGTTTACGAATTGAAAGGCGAAGACGTAAAAGTTCGCTACGATTTATTGAAAAGCCATCATCAAACCGGCATCAAACGTTATTATCCGCTGGCGGCAGAAGTGATTACCGGAACATTTGTCGGCGATTACGATTATGTATTGGATTTACTGAAAAACTGCTATTTCCCCACACGCGAGGGCGTCGCCAATTTCCACGATATTTACGTGGATGCCCTGATGATGACGGCGCAAGACAAAGTCACGAAAGGAAAATACACGGAAGCGATCGCCCTTTTCGAACAATGTTTTGAATATCCCGATAACCATCAGGTATTCCTCGTGGACAAACGTGTTCCCCGCGATGCTCAAAGCTATTATTTTCTCGGCGAAACCTGCGAAAAGATGGGTAATAAATCCAAAGCCACATTCCATTACAAAAAAGCGTCCGCAGTGGACGTAAAGAAAACCGATTATCGCTTTTGGCAAGGTTTAGCTCTTCAAAAATTAGGAAAAACAGCGGAAGCAAAAGCCCTTTTTGAAAACTTGCTGGAAACCGGTCGCAAGGGCATCGTGGAAAATGTGATCAATTTCTATGGAGCCGAAGGCACTACGGGCAACACCGTAGCATCCGTAAATACCAAGGCTTACTACACTCTGGGACTTGGGCAACTCGGTTTAGATCAAAAATCCGAAGCGAACAAAAGTTTTCAAAAATCCGTCGAATTGAAACGCGATAACTTATGGGCCAACTTCATGGAAGCCCAAACCCAATAGCAATATGAAAATTTATCAAATAATTATTTTCCTGATGGCGATTTTGACGATCGCCTGCAACAAGCCGAACAGCGCATCGGTAGAGGTTTTCCCCTTCGGAACGACCTCTGCCGGCGATTCGGTTTCGCTTTTCCGCTTAAAAAACGCCAGTGGCGCCGCGATGGAAGTTATTGATTACGGATGCCGCGTGGTGCGCATCAACGTCCCCGACAAAAACGGAAACTTGGACGACGTTGTTCCCGGTTACGATAATATTCAAGATTTTGAATCCGGCAGTCAAGGCTTCTCCGGCGCCTTGATCGGACGATACGCCAACCGCATCGCCAACGGAAAATTCAGCTTGGACAATGTTGATTATCAACTGACTGTCAACAATACTCCCAACGGATTTCCCTGTCATCTGCACGGTGGCAAAATGGGATTCGACCGCGTGATGTGGCAAGCTGCGCCGTTTCAGAACAAGGATACGGTGGGCCTGGTTTTCACGCGAACAAGTCCCGACGGCGAAGAAGGTTATCCGGGCAATCTGCAATGCCGGGTAACTTATTCGTGGCTGCCCGATAACACGTGGCGCATCGAATACACGGCCGAAACGGACAAACCGACCATCGTCAATCTATCGCAACATTGCTATTTCAATCTGAAAGGCGAAAACGGCGGAACGATCCTCGACCATTACTTGACCGTTTACAGCGATTCCGTTACGGTCGGCAACGAAGGCTACACCGCTACCGGCGAAATCGTAAGCGTTGAAAACACGCCCTACGATTTCCGAGCGCCGCACCGCATCATCGACTGCATTTTTCAGCCTAAAGAACCGATGAAAATCTTCGGCGGCTGCTCCGTGAATTGGATTCCGGCCAATGTCAATTGGGTTTTGAACAAAACCGCGACAAAAGCCGCTTTCCTCTACGAAGCACAATCGGGACGAACGCTCGAAGTCCGCACGACCGAACCCGGCCTGCTCATCTACACAGGGCAAGGTTTATCGGAAAAGATAATCGGCAAAAACGGCCAAGCGATGTCGAAATACGGCGGATTGATTTTGGAAACCATCCATCATCCCGATTCGCCGAATCATCCGAATTTCCCGTCGTGTACGCTTCGGCCGGGCGAAAAATACCGTTCAATCACAGAATATCAATTTGGAATCAATTTTTAATTTTTTTAAATCATGAAACACATTTTACTTTTACTCGTTACAATGGCCTGCGGTTGGAATTTGCAGGCCGAAACAGTCGTTTATCTAAAAACCGGCGGAACGGGCAACGGCGCCACGCCCACAACTCCCACCGGCAGTTTGAACACCGCCTATAAAGCCGTCGAAGATGCAGGCGGAGAGGGAACCATCGTCATCGTGGACAAATTCACGCTGACAGCCGCTTTTGCTCGCAATATTCCCAAAAGCGACAACATCACAATCACGTCGAAATACAACGACGTGGATTATCGCGACGGCAACGCCAATTGCGTAATTGATATTTCCAAAGGTCTTCGCTGGACGTTGTACCGGCCGACCAGCTTTGAAAACATCACGTTCTCCGATGCAGGCGTATCCGCTCCGTATATTCTGTTTGTCGCTAATTTTCATCCCATTACGATGGGCGAAGGCATCGAGGTAAACGGTTTTCCCACCACCGAAATCGCTACGGCTCTGACCATTCTCGGCGGCGCACAATCCGGACAAACCGGTGCGCCTGCAACCAACGACGTCAATCCGAATATTACCGTCAAAAGCGGTAAATTTATTGTCATCGGATTTAGCCGCCAAATGGATGCTACTTATACCGGAACGGCACAGATTGTTGTTTCCGGCGGTAACGTTCACAATATTTATTGTGGAAATCTCAATAGCGGCCTGGGTGGAAGTGTAAATTTGACTGTTTCGGGCGGAAAAATCGTCGGCAACATTTATGCCTGTTCCACAAATTCTTCGCGACCCAATTATGCTTCGGGAACAGCGACACTGACTTTTACCGGCGGCAATTGGAACGAATTACACGCTATTTACGGTAATATGGACGGGTTATCGCAAGTGGATTTAAGCAATCATGCGCATCCCGACAGCATCGTGCGCCGGATGTATTATTTCGATAAATACATTACGACCGAGGGCGAAGTTCCATTTTTAACGCCTAAGGAAGTGTTTGAATCAGCTGTTTTTACAGATAATGAAAATACCGATTTGCCTTACCGGATTTATTTTCCCGAAGGATACAGCGCGGAAAAAACCTATCCTGTTTTGCTGTATATGCACGGCAACGGTTCGCGAGGCAGCGACAACGAAAAACATCTTTCCGACGGTAGCGACGGTTCGGGCTTGCTATCCCGGATTTTGAATTGGGACAAAGAATGTATTCTTGTGGCTCCGCAATGCCCCTCGGAAAGCGAATGGGTTCGTCCTTATCCCGGAAATGCGGAATATGCTTCGCCGGAAGTCGTTCCGATGGGCGCTTATCTTTCGGCGGCTAAATCGTTGCTCGACTACGTATTGGCCACTTACAGCGTGGATAAAGAACGGGTTTACATTTACGGGGCAAGTAACGGCGGCGGCGCGACTTGGGATTTGCTGGCTCGTTTTCCCGATTTGTTTGCAGCCGGCATTCCAATCTGTGGAAATGGTGAGTCGAGCAATGCCTCAGCCGTAGCCGGTTTGTATGTCAATACACCGATATGGACTTTCCACGGCGACGCCGATGAAACATTGTCCGTGGACGGCACGCGCGGCATGGTGGAAGCCATTCGAGCAGCAAACGGAGATAAAATCATTTATACCGAATTGCCGGGCAAAGATCACAACATCGGGTTTGATGTTCCCAATGTGGACGGCATTCCCGAATGGCTGTTTGCGCAAAAAAAGGATTTGCTAACAGGAATATCCGAAAAAGTTTTGAACCCAATCCATATCTCGGTGAACGGAAAAATGTTGCAAATTGTTGCTGCCGGTTTTACGGATATATCCGTTTATAACCTGTCAGGCGCAAAATTATTCCATGTCAGGATGCAGGGAGAACAATCCTTTGCGCTTGCGAAGGGCGCCTACATTGTAAAAACAAATCAAGGAGTTTCAAAAATCATTGTTTAACTTTTTAGCATTATAATGTTATGAAAAAAAGATTTTTTTTATCATTCACAGTAATGATTGCCTGCATAAGTATTCCGGCGCAAAATGTGGCGTTTTTAAAAGACGGCGGAAGCGGCAACGAGAGCGGAAGTTCGCCCGATAATGCGGCAAGTTCTATCAATGTGGCATACGCGCTCCTCGAAAATAATTCAGCCGATGGTACAATTGTACTGACAGATGTTTTCACTTTAAGTGCCACTTTTGGCAGAACGCAAACAATCGCATCAAAAAGGAAACAGGTTACAATCACATCTGTATGGGATGGAGTCGATTACAGGGAAAATAATCCCAACTGCGCCCTCCAAGTCGGAACATCGGGATTCCGGTATGTATTGAATCGTCCCCATGTTTTTAAAAATATGACGTTCAAAGGCAACACTTCGCTGACTTCGAATAATTACATCATGTTGGTAGCCAATTATCAGCCTGTTACGATGGAAGAAGGCGTGCAGGTTGTTGATTTTGCTTCGCTTGCAGTAACAAGTTCCGTTTCCATCATCGGCGGTTATCAAGACAAGCAAAAAGATTATACGGATGCCACGACTACACATCCGTCGGCAACCGGCTTGGATTCGCATATTACCGTGAAAAGCGGTCGGTTTATTTTGGTCGGATTCAACCGGGAGGTAACCGACGGAACTTATACCGGAACGGCTTATACAGATATACAGGGAGGCGAAATTATAACTCTTTATGGAGGTACCATTAACGGCGGATACGGAGGAAATGTGGATTTGAATATTTCAGGCGGAACATTTACCGGAGCCGTTAACCTTGCTTCAGGATCAATAAACCGTGCATCCGGGCAAGCTCGTGTAACGATTTCGGGGGGCAATTTTAACAACGCTGGACTTATTTATGGAGGCATTGACGGCGGTTCCAAAATCAGCATTTATGCTGTTCCTGATATATTACCGAATTTACCGGGCTTTTGGAATAAAGTCAGCACAAGTTCACCTTTTACTCAACAGGAAATAATTATTCCGGCAAACATAACCGCAACGGCAAATATGTATAATTGGGGTGATATTATTTTCCTTTCCAACGAAACTTCCACCGGACAATTAACCGGCGCATCTCCATTAGTCGTCAGCAGTGGCGGCGCAGTAAAAGTAGTTAAAACCATGCAAACCGATAAATGGTATCCCATCGGTTTCCCGTTTGAGATTGCCGGTATCAGTATCAAACAAGGCGATAATGTTTATACCGGCGATATTTACAACCACAACGACGGCGACGACGTAATTCCGTCGCCAAGTAATATCCAGCAAGCAACTACCGATAATATCTATCTCGCTACTTACAACGGCGCAGCAAACAAATTCAAGTTTGCAAGTACATTACCGGCTGCCAATACCGGATATATCATTGCTGTACCAAACGGCGCATTTGATAACGGCAGTATTTTGCCCGGCACGGTAGAAATAACTTTTACTTCGGTTGCCAACCCGACATTGAACAGCACACCATTGTCTTCTGTTGCCGACGGTTATGTTTTAACGGCCAATCCGAATCTGGTAAATGTCCCGACTTTGTCGGATGCAAATTATTATTACGAATATGATTTGGAAACACAGCATTTCGACCGTGCAGGCAATGGCGACGCATTAACCGCCAATCTGCAACCGTTCCAAGCATTGGTAACATACAAAGGCGACGATTTACCATTGCGCAGTTCATTAAATATCGGCGAAACGGATGTGCTTACCGACAACAAGGAGTTGCAAGTTCTTGTGAAAGATCCTGTTGTGGAAACGCAATATTATAATTAGCAGGGTGTGCGTTATAACAAGGGTTTTCACCCCCTT
>JAISWY010000147.1 GCA_031270925.1 Candidatus Symbiothrix sp. | reverse complement strand
TGCCGAATATGAAAGCAATATATCTTTATCCGTCGCTTTGCCTATTTGAAGGAACGGTAGTAAGTTTGGGTCGCGGCACCGATTTCCCGTTTCAAGTTTTCGGACATCCCAAAATGAGCGGTTATGATTTTTCATTTACGCCCCGTAGCGTTTCGGGCGCCAAAAATCCACCGCTTTTGAATCAAATCTGTTACGGTGTAGATTTACGAAATCTTTCCGATTCCGTGATTTGGGAAAAGCAATTCGATTTGAATTATCTCATCGAAGCATATCGAAATTTAGATATTGGCGAAAAATTTTTCACGTCTTTTTTTCGCCTTTTAATCGGAAATAACGAGGTAAAACAAATGATTATGGATGGTTTTTCGGCCGATGAAATCAAGGAAAAATGGAAAACTGTCGTCGAACAATTTAAAATTCGACGGCGGCCTTATTTGTTGTACGAGGAGTAAGATTTATTGAATCACTTTTTGCACAAATCGCTTGTCATCATAAGTTATTCCCCGTTCATAAATATTCAAATTAAAACCTCTTCCTGCATTTAACTCACCCAAATCGTTGTTGATTGGGAGTTTGCCAATTGTTTAAACTTCGTACCACATTAAAAAAGCACAGAAAAAACTCAATTCATACAAGATTAATGTCTTCGACGGCAAAAAATTATTTTATTAATTTGGGTACAAATATACGAAAAACGTTACATGGAATAAAAAATTAGGCGAAAATTAACTTAGGGATAACGACAGTCAAAGCGGAGTGGAAATGCCGGAGGACAGTAAAATTTGGAAATCTTATATTTTTCAGCTAATTTTGCAGCCTAAATAATTTAATAATCACTAATTACAAAAAAATTATCTTATGATTAATGCACAAGATATTAAAAACGGAACGTGCATCCGTATGGATGGACAATTGTATTTTGTCATCGAATTTCTGCATGTGAAACCGGGAAAAGGCAATACTTTTATGCGGACAACCCTTAAAAATGTGGTTGATGGCCGTGTACTCGAACGTCGTTTCAATATCGGCGAAAAATTGGAAGATGTACGTGTCGAACGCCGTCCTTACCAATATCTGTATAAGGAAGGCGACGATTTCATTTTCATGAATCAGGAAACATTCGAGCAACATCCGATTGCGCGCGACTTAATTAACGGCGTGAATTTCCTGCTCGAAGGAATGGTGCTGGAAGTGGTTTCCGACGCTTCGACCGATACCGTGCTTTATGCCGACGTTCCCATCAAAGTTCAAATGAAAATTACTTATACCGAACCGGCAATCAAAGGCGATACTGCTACCAACTCTTTGAAACCGGCAACGGTGGAATCCGGTGCAACGGTTCGCGTACCGCTTTTCATCAATGAAGGCGAATTGATTGAAATTGATACGCGCGACGGCTCATATATCGGACGAGCAAAATAATAATGATATTAATTTGAACGTGAATGATGCAAAATTCACGTTCAAATTCTCAACTAACTATGAAACTCTCCGTAAAAGACTGGTCGCCCGACGACCAACCCCGCGAAAAACTCTTATTGAAAGGTGTTTACGCTTTGAGCGATGCCGAATTACTGGCTATTATCCTCGGTTCAGGGAGCCGCGACGAAAGCGTGGTGGAATTGGCGCAACGCATTCTGCAATCATCGGAAAACAATCTCAATGCCTTGGGAAAATATTCCGTTTCGCAACTGATGCAATTCAAAGGTATCGGCGAAGCCAAGGCCGTCGGCATAGTGGCTGCCTTGGAATTAGGCAAGCGTCGCAAGGCCGAAGATGTTTTGCAACGCGAGCAGATCCGTTACAGTAAAGACGTTTACGATTATTTCTATCCGATGCTTTGCGATTTATATCACGAAGAATTTTGGGCGTTGTTTCTGAACAATGCGTCTAAAGTTTTGGGAAAATTCAAAATCAGTCAGGGAGGGATTTCGGCGACGATACTTGATGTCCGTTTGGTGTGTCATGAAGCGCTTAATTGCTTTGCGACAAGTATAATTGTATGCCACAATCATCCGTCCGGCAATCCCACGCCCAGCAAAAATGACGACAATATGACTCAACACTTGCAACGCGCATTAAAAATGTTGGATATTGATTTGCGCGACCATGTTATTTTGTGCGACAATTCGTATTATTCTTATGCGGATGAAGGGCGGATTAGTCAGAGTTAAATTCCTATTTTTGTCCAATCCGTCGGAAAAACAGGGATATTCGAGTTAATTCTTTTTCCAAATATTAAAATTTTGGTTTTGTGTAGCCGAATTTGTGAGTTTCGCAATTTTGTTATAAATTTGCCTCCGATTTAAAATATAACATTTTTTACCATGATTTCATTTCTCATCGCATTGGCGGTACTAATCGCCGGTTATTTCATTTACGGCAAAATAACCGAAAAAATTTTCGATATAGAAACGAATCGCGACTTGCCCGCATACACTAAACAAGACGGCATTGATTATATCCCGATGAAGCCGTGGCGGGTTTTCATGATTCAATTTTTGAACATCGCCGGTCTGGGACCAATTTTCGGAGCGATTATGGGCGCCAAATTTGGCGTTTCGTCGTATTTGTGGATTGTTTTCGGTTCGATTTTCGCCGGCGCGGTGCATGATTATATTTCCGGAATGATTTCGTTACGGATGGATGGCGCGAGTTTGCCTGAAATTCACGGGAAATATTTGGGAAAGGGAGTGAAACAGTTTATGCGTGTATTTATGGTAGTGTTGATGATTCTGGTCGGAGTAGTTTTTGTAGTTGGCCCGGCCGGTTTGTTGGCCGATCTTACACCGAAGCGTTTAGATACGGCTTTTTGGATTGGCGCTATTTTGGTTTATTACTTTTTTGCGACAATGCTACCGATCGATAAAATTATCGGAAAAATTTATCCGTTTTTCGGTTTTTGCATTTTGTTTATGGCTGTCGGCATCGTAGTTTGCCTGCTGATTCGTCATCCCGCTTTGCCCGAATTTTGGGACGGGCTGAGCAATCAGCATCCTCAAGCCGCCACCAATCCGATATTCCCGATGATGTTTGTCTCGATCGCATGCGGCGCTATTTCGGGTTTTCACGCCACGCAATCTCCTTTGATGGCGCGCTGCATGACGCACGAAAAATACGGCCGCCCCATCTTTTTCGGTTCGATGATTACCGAAGGAATTGTCGCCTTGATTTGGGCGGCCGCCGCAACCTACTTCTTCAACGATACCGAAACGGGCAAAGGCTTTTTTAGCGGAGGAACCAACGCTTCGATTGTTGTAAACGCGATTGCCCGCGACTGGATGGGCATCTTCGGAGGACTCCTTTGCATCCTCGGCGTGATTTTCGCACCCATTTCCACCGGCGACACGGCTTTCCGATCGGCTCGCTTGATTATCGCCGATTTCCTAAAAATCGACCAAAAACCAATTGCCAAACGATTAATCATCGCCGTTCCTTTGTTTGTGATTGCCGGCGTGATTTTGGCCTATAGTTTATTGGATAAAAACGGTTTTGAAACTATTTGGCGTTATTTCGCATGGACAAATCAAACCTTGGCCGTTTTTACCCTGTGGGCGATAACCGTTTATTTGGTTCTACACAAAAAGCCCTATCTTTTCACGTTGCTTCCCGCCTTGTTTATGACGATGGTTTGTTCGACCTTTGTTTTCGCACAAGAAGAAGGCTTTTTGGGCTTGAATCAAGGTCTTTCCTGCATTTTGGGTGGGATTATAACTTTGGCGACTTTGATTGGGTTTATTGTTTGGAAGCGAAAACAAATACGTTAAAGGTTGGCTAAATCTTTTTTTGAGGTGCTATTGATTTTTCAAAGCAGCTAAATTAAAATCAGATGTCTCCACGCGGTCGCTCCGCTCCCTTGGTCGACATGACGCGACGGGCAAAATTCAGCTCAGTTGCAAACCCCTGTGTTTAGTAGAAGCGACAGACCGCAGGTCTGAATATCAATAACCCCCAATGAAGCGAAGCGATTGGGGGATAGAGAAATAAGCACTCTCCCCTCAACCCCGAAGTGGGTTGAATATATCTATTAACAAGTTGATTAATCGGGCTAAGATAGTGAATTATTTCGGATATTCAACCCTGCGGGTTGAGGAGGTCGATGTATTTCTCGCCCCCCCCAATCGCTTCGCTTCATTGGGGGTTATTAACATTCAGACCTGCGGTCTGTCGCCTCTGCTAAACACTGGGTTTTGCAACTGAGGCCAAAATTCATTATGATTTGTTTGTTTTTCGTCCCTCAATACTAACTTTTCGTATGAAATTTGTATAATTTAAACAGATTTATGCTTATCTTTGCAACCGGAAAAACAATTATAATTAATAATTAACAATTAAAAAACACATTTGGAATGAAGAAGTTTATTTTTTTATCGCTGCTACTCATTGTATTGGGCGCAGCAAGTGTGAAAGCGCAAGTGGCAATCAGCGGACGCGGCGAAAGCGACAACCCGCACGCGGCTGCAATTCTTGATTTACAAAGCAATGCAAAGGGCTTGCTTTTGCCTCATGTAGAATTACAAAATTTAGAAATCCTGCAAGTAGGCGGTTCAAACGCCGAAGAGGATTTGACTGCTATCGGCATGATCGTTTACAACATCAGTCCGAATTTCTGCGAAGGCGTTTATTTCTGGAATGGCAGTCAATGGCTGAAGGCAGGTAAGGATTATCAAGTGAAAGCCACCGGCAGCGGCGGTCTGACAATTACATCAGTGGCTACAGGCGATTGGGAGACTATTGTGGCAGGCGAGAATGTTACTTTTAAACTTACTGCGCCCGGCGATGCGCAGTTTTATCACTGGTATTTAGACAATGATTTTCACACAACCACCACAACGCCTGAATATACGTCGTATTTCTCCCTTGGAAACCACGAAATGAAGGTTGAGCTTGACAACTGTCTTAGCCTTGCAGAGAGTAATTCGGTTTCTTTCTCCACACAAAATATTTATCCTACTTCCATGCCATCTAACGGCGAGGAATGGATTAGCATCTATAACGGCAATCTTGATTCTCCATTTCCTTATGCGGCAACAAGTGAATATGTTCAGGAAAGTCTGGTGGCGCATTACGACGGCTTAGACAATATAGGAGCAGGCGACAAGGCTCACAGCATGACTGCCGAAACATGGAAAAACCTCACGGGCAATTCCAATGCTCCCGACTTGTTACTCTCAGCAAAAGGCGGTGGCGCTAAGCCTTCTTTTGACATTCATGCCGTTACTCTGGACGGCTACGACGATTACATGGTTACTGACGGCAACCTTACCCTCAGCAGTTACGACCAAATCACTGTTGAGGTAGTTATACGACCAACTCAGAAACATGGACAGATGCTGGAAACTTCAACCGACTTTAATACGCACAATGGCGCTTTTGTAGTAAACACTAATCACACTGGTTATGTCCCAATGGACGGAGCATCTTATTTTGCCTATCACTACTATAACGGTTATGACACTATCCCCCGGTTACCCGGCAACCCTCATTTGCCGGGTGGTTATCATGGTCAAGATTATCTGTTTGACAATAGCGGCGCCACCTTGCAGACACATTCGATGACAGTTTCTGCTATTGAGGATTTGACCGGTTTTAGGAGATATTTCAATGGCGAATTGTTAAAGCCCTATCCGGTACCAGCCAGAGGTACTACGACCTTGGGCCTGCCGGACTGGTCGTTGGAAGAAGCCAACGCCAATGCTCCCTTTGGCAATTTTCCACTATATGTCGGCACAAGAGCTGGGAAAGAATTGTTCTGGCAATCAGCTATTGCCTCTCTTCGCATTTACAGCCGTAAACTGACCGCTACCGAAATTGGCGACAACCATCAATTAGACCTAAAGCGTTTTATTGCGCCTCCTAAGGTATGGATAGGCTCTCAGCAGTGCGAAAATGTAACCGTTTTGTCGCCGAGGGCTCTTACCTGTAAAGTTCCGGTGTGTGACCAGACCCCCAAGGCTCAGTTAGATATTACAGTGTTCCAATCGAATGGCACCACGGAGATTCTGACGTATGGTAATGTATTTACTTACGAGTAGTAAAAAAACAGAAATCATTTCAAACAGCAAAGGTCCTCATTGGGGCCTTTTGCTGTTATTATGCACCTTGCGCAAACGTACAAAATTCAGAATTAACCTTTCAGGGCGGTTGATTATTCAATTTTATTCTTTGCGTTCCTTGTGTATCTTCTTTGCGAACTTTGCGGTAAAATATTTAACCGCAAGGGACGCAAAGGTTTCGCAAAGGGCGCTATCATTCATTTATTCCATTTTTAAATAATACCGTTTCTGTCATATTTTTACTTTTATACCCTTAAAGGTTTCTCTTTACATATTATTTTCTGCTTAAAGTGGTATAAAAATAATACTTAGAGCGAAAAATAAAAATTATTTTTCGCTCTAAGTATTATTTTTTGTATATTTGCAGCGAAAAATAACAGTAATTTTGCCGTATGAAAATCATAGGTAGAGATAAGGAACGAAAACAGTTTCAGGAGTTTATCAATTCCGATTCTTCCGAGTTCGTAGTGGTTTATGGCCGCAGAAGGGTGGGAAAAACGTTTCTCATACGAGAATATTTCGATAACAAATTCGATTTTTACCACACGGGAGTTGCCAATTCCAACAAGGAAACACAATTGTCGGAATTTAATTTTGCTTTGAATCAAACGGCAAAACTTCCCAACACTCCGGTTAATTCGTGGTTCGATGCTTTCCATAAATTGGAATTTTTACTCGAATATTCAAAAAACAAAGGCAAAAAAATCGTTTTTCTGGATGAACTACCTTGGATGGACACGCAAAAATCGGGATTTCTTCAGGCATTGGAACTGTTTTGGAACAAATGGGCTTCGGCACGCAACGATATTTTGCTGATTGTTTGCGGTTCGGCTACTTCATGGATATTCGATAAACTCATTAACAATCGCGGAGGACTTCACAATCGCATTACACGACAAATTTACTTAAAGCCGTTTACGCTCGCCGAGTGTGAGTATTTTTTCAAAGAAAAAAAAGTTACTTTGAATAGAAAGCAAATTGCCGAAGCGTACATGATTTTCGGCGGTATTCCGTATTATCTGAATTTTTTCAAAAAAAATCTCAGTCTGCCGCAAAATGTCGATTCGATTTTATTTGCCGAAGATGCTCCGCTGAAGAATGAATTTTTGTCGCTCTATCAATCGCTGTTCAATCATTCGGAGAAATATATTTTGATTGTCAAGGCAATCGGCCGGAAAACGAAAGGATTAACACGGGACGAAATATTATCCATTACGAAATTAACGAATGGCGGAGGATTTTCAAAACTGCTGCACGACCTCGAATTAAGCGGTTTTATTCGTAAATATTACAGTCTCGATAAAAAAGAAAAAGACGCTATCTTTCAATTGGTTGATTTTTATACGCTTTTTTATTTCAATTTCATTGAAAATCAGAGACATAACGACGAAAGTTATTGGTCGCATTTGGTCGATAACGCCCGGCACCGCACTTGGTCGGGTTTTTCTTTCGAGCAGATTTGCTTGTATCATTTACCGCTAATCAAACAAAGATTAGGAATTTCGGGCATCCTGACCAATGCCGCCTCTTGGATTGGAAGCTATAACGGCAATAGAGTTCAAATTGATTTGCTGATAGATAGAAACGACGGAGTAATTAATCTTTGCGAACTGAAATTTGCCAAAGGCGTTTATACGATTGATAAAAACACGTGGCAAAATCTTCTGAATAAGATGGAAGTATTCCGGCAAAACACCAAATCAAAAAAAGCGATCCATTTGACAATGATAACTCCTTTCGGCGTTTTTCAGAATGAATATTCGAGTGAAATAAATTCCGAAATCGTATTGGATGATTTGTTTGTGTGATTAACTCAAGAAAAACGCTTGCCTTGTCAAATTATTCATTTACGGGAAGTTTTAAAACATCTTAAATCCCATGATTTCCCGAACATCCCGCAAGGTTTTACCGGCGCTTTCGCGGGCTTTTTCGGCGCCATCCCGTGTAACTTTGCGCAAATAAGCGTCATCGTTTTTGATGTCGTTGATGCGCTCGCGAATGGGCGTTGTTACTTGGATGATGTCTTCGGCCAATTGTTTTTTCAGCTTGCCGTACCATTTGGTTTCGCCGGTATTCCAAAGATTATCGTAATAAGCGACTGCTTCGGGGGTGGAAACGACTTTTAGAATAGTGAACAAATTTTCGATGTAATCGGGTTTGGGAGTGTTGGGAGCTTCGGGGCCGTTATCGGTCAAAGCGCCTTTTACCTTTTTCTCGATGGTTTTGGGTTCGTCGATCAGGTAAATGCAATTTCCTTCCGATTTTCCCATTTTACCGCTGCCGTCTAATCCGGGAATTTTGATTAATTCGTGTCCGTATATAAAGGGAGTGGGCAATTTGAAATATTCAACGCCATATTTATGATTGAAACGGTTGGCGTAATTGCGGGTCATTTCCAGATGCTGTTCCTGATCTTTTCCCACGGGAACATAATCGGCATTGTGAATCAAAATATCGGTCGCCATCAACACGGGATAGGTGAGCAAACCGGCATTGACATTGTTCGGATTTTGCCGCGCTTTTTCCTTAAACGAAACGGTTTTTTCCAATTCGCCCAAATAAGCATGCATATTCAATAAAAGATACAATTCGGCGATTTCGGGAACGTCGCTTTGGAGATAGATAGTTGCTTTTTCGGGATCTAATCCGCAAGCCAGATATTCCGCAAGCACGTTACGCACATTTTCATGCAACATTTTCGGATCGGGATGCGTGGTCAATGAATGCCAATCGGCCACAAAGAAAAAACACTTGTGTTCTTCCTGCATTTTGAGGAAGTTAATCAACGCACCATAATAATTTCCCAAATGGAGATTACCGGTGGGACGAATACCGCTTAAAACTGTTTTCATAAGATAATTTAAAATTTGAACGACAAAAGTACAAAAATTTTCGGATATGTGATGACTCCACTCATACTTCGATTTCTCCTTCAAATACGGTAACGGCCGGGCCGGTCATCAAAACATGATTGGTTTCGGCATTCCATTCCAATTCCAAATCGCCGCCCAAGAGTTGAATCACCGCTTTACGTTCCAATAGATGATTTAAAACAGCGGCAACCAGACTCGCACAAGCGCCTGTTCCGCAAGCTTGCGTTTCGCCGCTTCCCCGTTCCCAAACGCGCATTTTAGCCAAACTTGGATTTATAATTTCCACAAATTCGACATTTGTTTTTTCGGGAAACATCGAATGGATTTCTATTTTCCGGCCGATTTTTTCGATTTCCAAACCAGCGATATTATCCATAAAAATAACCACATGCGGATTGCCCATCGAAACAGCGGTAAGAGCTAATTTTTCGGGTTGAAAATCGATCGTTTCATCGATTAATTTTTCATTATTCCAAATAACGGGAATGCATTTTGTACTCAAAACCGGCTCGCCCATATCCACTTTCACTTTTTCGATTTTTCCGTTTACCGGGAAAAGTTCTAAAATCTTCACGCCTGCTTTGGTTTCCAATGTAATCGTTGTTTTTTGCGTTAAACCGTTGTCGTAAACGTATTTAGCGACACATCGTGAAGCATTGCCGCACATTTGGGCCTCCGAGCCGTCGGCGTTGAACATCCGCATTTGGAAATCGCAGGTTTCGGAAGGCAGAATCAATACCAAGCCATCGGAACCGATGCCTTTGTGCCGATCGCTTACGCGAATAGCCAATTGTTTGGGATTGGCAACCGTTTCGCGAAATCCGTCCACGTAAACATAATCGTTGCCTGCACCGTGCATTTTTGTAAATTTCATCTTTTATCTTTTTTTCGAGAGTGAAACGAAGTGCAAAATTAGATGAAAAACCTTAGTTTTCCAAAGGAATCGGGATTGCCGGATGGTAAACTCGTCTATGTTTGTTATACTCTGTGAGTTAAATTCCAACTAAGATTCTAAATAACAGGCTTGTCATCTATCAAATTTACACAAGCCTTTGGAAAAGTCAATTTCTTTTGTACCTTTGCAAGAATTTCAGCATTTAAATTCGTATTAATTGAAATCATCTTTTTTCATCTTTTCTCTATTCATCGTTTTCGTGTCCTGCTCCAACCGAGAAGGTAAAAATATTCCTCTCTACACCGTTGCACGAAGCACGTTTGAAAACGCACTGGTTATCGACGGATACGTGGAGCCGGTACAGGCGACGACGGCAACTTGTCCGCCTCATATCTCAGGAACCATTGAGTTTTTGGTGGACGACGGAACTTTTGTCAAAGAAGGCGATGTCGTTTGCCGCGTAGAAGTCGCCGAGATACAAACACAATACGACCAAGTGAAAACCAACATGGAAAACGCCGAAGTGGAATTGACTAAAACACAAGCTAATCTGGCGATGCAATACGCCTTGCTGGAAGCGCAAGTAAAAAACAACGAAGCCGAAACCCAAATCGCTGCGCTGGACTCGCTGCAAATACAATATTTGAGTCCCAATCAGGTAAGAATCAAGGAATTGGAATTGGAGCAAATCCGTATCCAAAAAGCGCGTTACGAGAAAAAATTGCAGGCGCTCATCGTTATCCAACAATCGGAAATCCGCCAACGACAACTGCAATACAGCCAATTAGCAAACCGGTTGCAATCCATGCAAGAACGGATGAACGCACTGACCGTTAAAGCGCCCAAAGACGGTTTAGCCATCCGGGCGACCAATCCGGCGACCGGAAAAAAACTGCAAGTCGGCGACCCCGTCTGGCATTTAATGCCGTTAGTCAAAATACCGGAATTTTCGCGCATGAAAGTTATGATTCGCGCCTCCGAAACCGATTTCAAATACATCAACCTGAACGATTCGGTCTCCTATTCGTTCGACGCCATGCCCAATAATTTCGCTTTCGGGAAAATTACTATGAAATCGCCTGTAGGACAACAATATAAGGAAGGTTCCAAAGTAAAATTCTTCGAGATGGAAGCCTCTATCGACTCTACGCTCGAAATGCCCGATCCGGGATTTACAGCCGCTTGCCGCATCATGCTAAAATTGGTGCGGGACACGCTTGTTGTTCCGCAAATTGCTGTCTTTGAGGAAGATTCACTGAAAGTGGTTTATGTAAAAAATTCCAAAGGATACGAAGCGCAAGCAGTAACCCTCGGCGTTTCGTCCGCCAAAGAAGCCGTTATTGCATCGGGGTTGAAAGGCGGCGAAAAAATCGCCATGATAAAACCCGAAGCATCACTCATCAGAAAAAAACAATAACAATATGGTAAAGCACATTTTTCGGCTATTTATTTTATTTCTGTTTCTAACGGCTTGCAGTCCGAAAGAAAAGGAACAAATTCCGGTGGCGAAAGCCGTCAAGGGAACTTTTTACATCGACCTTTACGAAGAAGGAGAAATCGAAGCGACTAATTCCATCAATATTTCCTCGCCTACCATTTCGTGGCGATACGGCAACCTGAAAATCACGCAGTTGGTCAAAGACGGTCAGGAAGTGAAAGCGGGCGACACGCTGATTGTTTTCGACCCTTCGGAAATTCAAAAAGGCATCGTCGAGGCCGAAGGCCGCTTGGAAATCAGCCGCGCCGAATTAGAAAAAATAACCGCCCAACATCAATCCGATCTGGAAGAATTGAAAGCCGATTACGATGTGGCGAAATTAGCACAGGAAATTTCCAAAATCCGTTTTGAATCGGCAACTTACGAATCGGAAGTCAAGAAAAAGGAAATTCAATTGAACTTGGATAAAGCCGGAATTGCCTTAGACCGGGCGAAAGAACAAATCGACAATCGCATCAAAATTCAAAAAGAAGAAATCAAGCAAAAAAAGCTGGCTATCGCGCAAGATCAGTCCCGCCTGAACGAAGCCAACGAAACGCTGCAAAAAATGTTTGTCGTTACGCCTGCGCCCGGTATCGCCATTATCGCCCGGAGCTGGAGTAGCGGAAATAAGTTTCAAGTCGGCGATCAGTGCTGGTCGGGATTTCCGATTATACAATTACCCGATTTGTCGTCATTGAAAGCCATCGTTAAAATCAACGAAGTCGATATTGCTAAAATAAGCAAGGGCTTAAAAGCCGAAATCAAGCCCGACGCTTTTTCCGACAGTATTTTTACCGGAACCGTCAATAGTGTCGCCAATTTGGCAGTGAACAAGGAAGGCTCCAATAAACTGAAAATTTTTCCGGTCGAAATATTGCTTGACGGCGCCAATCCTAATCTGCTTCCCGGATTGACGGTCAGTTGCCGGATTATTATCGACAAACTCGACGATGTCTTGTATGTTCCCATCGAGACCATTCATCAGGAAGGCGACCAATATTTTGTTTACCGGAAAGCCGGCGGCGGATTTCGTAAAACAGAAATCAAGCGTGGCGTGGCGAACTCCGATTTCATGGTAATCACTTCCGGTTTGGAAGAAAACAACGCAGTGGCCTTGATAGATCCGACACTTCTAAAAGAAGATAAAAAAGAGACTCAAACTCCCAAGAAGCCATGAGAAAACAACTGATTTATTCGTTATTTTTTTTCGTTGCAGCGGGATTGTGTTTTATTTCCTGCGGAAAAACAGGACAGGAAACAGTCAAGCAGGCGAAAAGAAAAAACATTGTAGAAACCGGCGAATTGGCGGCAATCAACAACCGTGCGTTTATACTGCCCCGCTTCGGACAACGCTGGTATGAAATGCGGGTTATCGGCTTGCTGGAACACGGCAGCATCGTTCATCCCGGCGATTCGATTATTCAACTCGATCCAACCGAAATCAAGCGACTTATCATCGAACAAGAAAGTTGGTTGGAAACCGAATTAGCTAATTTGGAAAAATTGCGCGTGGATCAAAGTACCCGAATCAATGACTTGACTACCAATATGAAGAATCAAAAAGCCTCGTTCGATCTGAAAAAAATCGAACTCGAATCTTCCCGATTTGAAACCGAACGCATCAAAAAAATCAAAGAACTCGAATTTAAACAAACGCAAATCGAATTAGCGAAAGAAGAAAAAAAGATGGAACTGAGCCGGACTATCATTGCGAATGAATTGAAAATTCAAGAAATACGAGTGCGCCAAATCCAAAACGAAATAAAAAACGCTTACGCTTTACTGCCGGCGCTTACCTTCCGTTCGCCGACGGAAGGTGTTTTACAGCTTGGACACAATTGGCGAACCGGCGCGATGCTCAAAGTCGGCGACAATATCTACGTCGGAAACAATATGGCAAACGTACCGGATTTGACATGGATGAAAGTGAACACCTGCATCAATGAAAACGATTTTCTGAAAATACGTTTGGGACAAGCGGTCGTCGTTCGCTTGGATGCCTTGCCCGATGTCGTTTTCGACGGCGAAATCAGTTACATCGGCAAACTCTGCCATCTGAAAGAAGAGAATAAAAAATCGCGAGAAAAAGTGTTTGACGTCGAAGTCCGAATGTTGAAATCCGATTTGCGCCTGAAACCCGGCATGACCGTAAGTTGCGAATATTTAAATGAATAACACAATGGAAATCAAAGAAAATATCCGTTTAGCAGTCAGCGGTCTGACCGACCATAAGTTTCGTTCTTTCCTCACCATGTTGGGAATCATTTTCGGTGTCGCATCCGTCATTGCCATGCTTTCGATCGGCGAAGGCGCTAAACGCGAGGCGATTGCCAAATATCAGGATTTGGGCGTGAACAATATCATTGTCCGCGAGAAAAAAATGTCCGACGAAGAGTTGGAGGAAGTTCGCGCCAAGTTCTCGCAAGGCTTGTCCATCAAAGACGCGCAAGTGATTCGGGAAATTGTGCCGGGCGTGAGCCGGATTGCATCACAAGCGGAAATAAGCACCGACGTGAAATATGCCGACAAATCGGTAAAATCGACAGTTATCGGAATTACACCCGAATTTTCGGAAATGATGAATTACCGCTTACAGAACGGTGAGTTTATCAACAACAGTCATTATACGCACCGGGCGAAAGTGTGTGTCTTGGGCGCAGGCATCGCCGCTTCGCTTTACCGGCAGGAAGAACCGATCGGCAAAATGGTCAAAATCGAAGACCAATGGATGGAAGTCGTCGGGGTGCTTGAAACCAAAACACTGTTTACCGAAACGGTGGGTGAATTGGCCGCACGCGACTTGAACAATGATGTTTACGTGCCCCTGACGACTTTCCTGAGCCGTTTCAGCCGCGAAAACGAACTTTCGAGTGAAATACAGCAAATTACCGTACAAGTCGCCGGCTCCGGACATTTGATGGAAGTCTCCCACCTGATGAACGAAATCCTGAAACGGCATCACTTCAATAATGAAGATTACGGCATCATCATTCCCTACGAACTGCTGAAACAGGAAGAGAAAGAACGGCAAATATACAATTTCCTTTTGGGAGCGATAGCCGCTATCTCGCTGATAGTAGGAGGAATAGGTATTATGAACATCATGCTCGCAACCGTTATGGAGCGTACGCGCGAAATCGGTATCCGGCGGGCGATCGGAGCGCGGAAATCCGATATTATGCGTCAGTTTGTTTCGGAAGCCGTTGCCATCAGCATTACCGGCGGCATCATCGGCGTGTTTTTGGGCGTGGGACTTTCGCTTATCGTGTCGCTGTTTACCGATGTGAGCACCTACATCCGCCCCTATTCGATTTTGATAGCTTTCGCCTTTTCGGTGATTGTGGGGATTAGTTTCGGCTATTTGCCCGCCAAAAATGCAGCGAATTTAAAACCGGTCGATTCAATTCGATATGAATAAGATACTGCCATGCTGATTGAAATAAAAAACTTGATAAAAAACTACGCCATCGGCGAAAATGAGATTCCGGCTTTGCAAGATATTAATCTGCAAATAGCTAAAAATGAATATGTTGCCATCATGGGACCTTCCGGATCGGGCAAATCGACTTTGATGAATATTTTGGGTTGCTTGGACACGCCTTCCGAAGGACATTATTATTTCAACCAAGTCGATGTAAGCACCTTGGACGACGACGCTTTGTCGGCGATGCGAAACCGGGAAATCGGATTTATTTTTCAGAATTTCAATTTGTTGCCTCGCTTAAACGCCTTTCAAAACGTGGAATTACCCCTTATTTATGCCGCAATACCCACTCATGAACGAAAAGAAAGAGCCTTGCATGCCCTCCGGCGAGTCGGTCTTGAAAACCGCATGGAACATAAGCCCGGCGAATTGAGCGGTGGACAACGACAACGGGTAGCTATTGCGCGGGCCTTGGTAACGAATCCGGGCATTCTGTTAGCCGACGAGCCAACGGGAGCGCTCGACTCGAAAACCGGCGACGACATCATGGCACTCTTTCACGAACTGCATCGCGAAGGCAATACGATTATCTTAATCACTCACGAACAGTCAATTGCCGATTACGCCGCACGAAATATCCTTATCAAGGATGGACGGATTCATTCCGATCATCCCAATGTAAATAGAACAATTATAAATTGATTTATCATGAAAAAAAGTGTATTATTATTTTCGATAACAATCTTTATATGTATATCGTTACAGGCTGAAACATACCGGCTTACGTTGGAAGAAAGCATCGAAATAGCCAAAGAAAAAAGCTACCGGATGCAAACATTGAATCAGGAACTGCGAATCGCCGAGTACAATCTGAAAACGACAACAAGTCGTCTCAAAACACATATAAGCATGGATTTGTCGCTACCCGAATATACGGAAACCGTCCGTCAGAAAGCCGACAGTACGGGTGTTTTCTTTTCGGTCAAGGAACTGACCTATTCGAGCGGATTAACGATCAACCAACCGCTGCCGACCGATGGAAACATTTATATCCAAACGGGAGTAGCGACTTACAAGGATTATTATGCCGGAACGCGCTCATCGAATCTGAATACCCGCATCGGTTTTCGCCAACCCTTAGACGCCTTATACGGCTATAACGCCATCCGTTCCGAATTGAAACGGGCGCAATTGGCTTACGAGCAATCGAACAAATCGTTGAAACGCGCGGAATTGAACTTGGTTTACGAAGTCAGCAGCGCTTATTATAACCTGCTTTCGCTTCAAAAGCGGGCCGAAATCGCTCAATTGGATTTGGAACGTCAAACGGAAGCTTTTGAAATTTCCAAAAACAAATACGAGGCAGGATTGATTCGCGAGGTCGATGCCTTACAGATGGAAGTGGATTTAGCCGATGTGCAAAGCACTTACGACATGGCGGTTCTGTCGCAGCAATCGTCCATCAATACTTTCAAGGAATTGTTGGGAGTCGAATTGAACGACAGCATTTCGTTAAGCAGCGATTTGAACTACAAGATAATTGTCGTCGATCCCGAAAAAGCCGTCCAATTGGCATTAGAAAACCGTTTGGAAATACGCGAGCAGGAAATTCAGATTGAATTGCAGAAATTGGATATTAAACGCCAAAAAGCCAACGGCATGATTCGAGGCAGCATCAATGCGTATCTGGAAAAAATAGGCATAGCCAATCCGGATGCTTCGATAGGTATTTTAGAATCCATCAAAAATTCCTATACGAATTACCAAGACCGCCCCTACAATTATGGAATCGGTTTTACGATTTCCATCCCGATTTTCGATTGGGGAGAAAACCGCTCGATGGTCAGAGCCGCCGAAGCGCGTTTGAAGCAATATACCTTGAACAAACGGCAGGAAGAGCGCAGCATCGAAACCGAAGTCCGCAATTTGGCTGCCGGCATCAACAGCAATCTGAAACGCCTGCAACTCTTGGAAAAAAACCTTGCAGTCGCCGAAAAAAGTTTTGCCATCACGTTGCAACGCTTTTCCGACGGCGACATCGACAGCCAATCGCTGGCATTGGAACGCAACCGGCTCAACACCGCTTACAGTTCGCATTTAGGCGCATATATCAGTTACCAGCTTTCGTTAGCCGACCTGATGCGGAAAACGTTTTATGATTTCCGTAACGACGGATTGTAGTGGTGTCGGCATTAGTCGGATAATCGGCATTAAGTTTTGCTAGGTCAGCGCCAAGATTGTAAGCCATAAAGGTAACGTCAAAGTTAGAAGACAGGCCCGATGGCGCAGGAACGGTAGCGGAAAGGACTTTCTAAACAGTCTCTCCTTAAAATAGCAATATATATTTGATACTGAAT
>JAISWY010000142.1 GCA_031270925.1 Candidatus Symbiothrix sp. | reverse complement strand
GTTTCGCAATCGGGCGCCGCTTATCCTGTGACCGACAACCCCACTCTACCGAACAATAAAAGTATTATCCGGGTGGAAAATTCGCTACAGACTATGCAGGATTTGGCGAATTATCATCGCAAACAATTGCCGGCAACGGTTATAGCCATTACCGGAACGAACGGGAAAACTACCACCAAAGAATTGATTGCAGCTGCTTTATCTTCGCAATACCCAACGCTTTACACGCGTGGAAATCTGAATAATCACATCGGCGTTCCGCTCACATTATTGCAGTTGAAGTCCAAACACCAATACGCTGTTATCGAAATGGGAGCCAATCATCCGGGCGAAATCGCCGCTTTGTGCCGGATAGCCGAACCCGATTTCGGATTGATTACCAACATCGGCAAAGCCCACCTCGAAGGTTTCGGCTCGTTTGAAGGCGTTATCCGCACCAAATCGGAATTATACGCTTACCTGCAAAAGAAGGGAGGATGCGTTTTTGCCCATCACGATAATTTGATACTCAGCAGTTTATATACATCCGTTCCGCGGATTTATTATGGAACATCGGCCAGCGATTTTATCTGCGGACGCATCACTTCCGCCACTCCCGTTCTGACTTTGGAATGGCAAAAAGCCGGAGCGATTCACCGTTTAACAACTCAATTGGTCGGCGCTTACAATTTCGAAAATGTTTTGGCTGCGATTTGTACGGCCGTCTATTTCGGCGTCAATTCCGAAAATATCAACCGGGCGATGCGGGAATATTATCCCAACAACCATCGTTCACAAAATATGCAAACAGCTAAAAATCACTTGATTGTAGATACATATAACGCCAATCCCAGCAGTATGGCCGCCGCTTTGGAAAATTTCTGCGCTTTACCGGTAAGTCCGAAAGTGATTATTCTGGGCGAGATGCGCGAATTGGGCAAGTACAGCGTCGAAGAACATCAAAAAATTATTGCACTTTTGCAGGAATCGGGCATCGAACGGGTATTTTTGGTGGGCGAGTCATTTAAAACACTCTCCCCTACTCTTCCTGATTGGAAGGTTTTCGATACTACCGGGCAACTGAAAACCTGTTTACAAACACATCCGCTTTCCGGTTATCACATTCTTTTGAAAGGGTCGCGGAGCAATCGTCTGGAAGAATTGATTGCTAGTTTGTAAATCAAAAGCCGTATTATTTAAAAATGGCTTATAGCGCCCTTTGCGAAACCTTTGCGGTTAAATGTTTTACCGCAAAGTTCGCAAAGAAGATACGCAAGGAACGCAAAGAATAAAATTGAATAATCAACCCCCATTTGAGGTTAATCCTGAATTTTTGCACGTTTACACAAGGTGCGTAATAACAGCAAAAGGCCCCAGTGAGGACCTTTGCTGTTTGAAATGATTTCTGTTTTTTTACTACTCGTAAGTAAATACATTACCATACGTCAGAATCTCCGTGGTGCCATTCGATTCGTACACTTTAACATTTACTGTTCCGGGTGTTCCGGGAGGAACTTTGCAGGTAAGAGCCCTCGGCGACAAAACGGTTACATTTATACACTGCTGAGTGCCTATCAATACCTGAGGAGGCGCAATAAAACGCTTTAGGTCTAATTGATGGTTGTTGTAAATTTCGGTAGCGGTCAGTTTGCGGCTGTAAATGCGAAGAGAGGCAATATCTGCCTGCAAAAATACTTCGTTCCCTCCCCTTGCACCGACATATAGTGGAAAATTGCCAAAGGGAGCATCGGCATTGGCTTCTTCCAGCTCCCAATTCGCCGGGTTCAACTCTGTAGCTTGCGGGTTCTCCGGTATCGGATGCGGTGGTAATAACACGCCGCTGAAGTATCTCCTAAAACCGGTCGGATCCTCAATTGCGGAAAATATCATCGAATGTGTCTGCAAGGTGGCGGCGCTATTGTCAAACTGATAAATCTGCCCATGATAATTGGGCGGGTAATTACTAGGGTTGCCGGGTAACTGGGGAATACCGGTAGCATGATAGCCTATATAAGATCCTCCATCCATAAATTGATAACTATTGCTATTAAAAGATGTTACAATAGCGCCATTGTTATAATTAAAATTGGGTGATGTTTCCACTATTACTCCCCGTTCATGAGTTGGTCGCATAATTATCTCAACCGTGATTTGATCGTAACTGCTAAGAGTAAGGTTGCCGTCAGTAACCATGTAATCGTCTGTGCCGTCCAGAGTAACGGCGTGAATGTCAAAAGAAGGCTTCTCGCCGTCGCCTTTTGCAGAGAGTAACAAGTCGGGAGCATTGGGATTGCCCGTGAGGTTTTTCCATGTTTTGGTAGTCATGTCGTGAGCCTTGTCGCCTGCTCCTGTATTGTCTAAGCCGTCGTAATGCGCCACCAGATTGTCCTGAACATATTCACTTGTTGCCGCATAAGGAAATGGAGAAGCGTCGTTACCATTATAGATGCTAATCCATTTGTCGCCGTCAGATGACATGGAAGTAGGAAAAATATTTTGTGTGGAGAAAGAAACCGAATTACTTTCCGTAAGGCTAAGACAGTTGTCAAGCTCAACCTTCATTTCGTGGTTTCCAAGGGAGAAATACGACGTATATTCAGGCGTTGTGGTGGTTGCAAGATAAATACCGTCCACATACCAATT
>JAISWY010000139.1 GCA_031270925.1 Candidatus Symbiothrix sp. | reverse complement strand
ATTGTCAAATTCGGGATTGACGATGACCGTTTCGGATCCGCCGGTTATTGTAAATATGGCGCATGCTGCAATGATAATGATTGCTCCGGTAATAAGAAGGATTGTACGTTTCATTTTTTGTGAATTTTGCTGCAAAGGTACGGAAAATTGTGGGGCTAACTCCTAAAAAACAGCTTGAAGATTGTGTTCAAAATACACCATCATTCAAATCGAATCGTTTTAGCCGGCGAAAGTTTCGCGACCAGATACGAAGGAGTAATTAACATCAATAAGGTAAGCAGCAAGGTTCCCAAATTAATCAGCAGTAAAGCCCAGATATTCAAGTCGATAGGAACAGACGAAACATAATAGATTTCAGGATTCAAACGGAAAATGCCGGTGTATTTTTGCAGCACACAAAGAAAAATCGCAATGGCATTGCCCCACAACAAGCCTTTGCCGATTAAAAACGCCGAAACATAGAGGAATATTTTCCGGATGCCGGTGTTGTTTTCGCCCATCGCTTTCAAAATGCCTATCATATTGGCGCGTTCGAGAATGATTATCAGCAAGCCCGAAATCATTGAAAATCCGGCTACAAGCAACATCAAGGCTAAAATAACAACCACATTGGTATCCAAAACATCCAACCACGCGAAAATCATGGGGTTGATTTCTTTGATGGAACGCACGTAATACGAATTTCCCAAACGGTCGGTTCGGGATGAAAGTTGATAAAAAACTTGTTCGTATGTGGCATCCAAACGATCGTAATCATCGAGTAAAATTTCCACTCCGCCGGCCATATCCGCATCCCAATTGCTCAGACGGCGGATTTGGCGAATATCGCCCAAGACAAATAATTTGTCGTAATCCGAAAAATTGGTTTGGTAAATACCGGCAATCTTGAATTTGCGCACCCGCGGTGGGTCTTGAATGAAATAGCAAAGAAAGGAATCGCCGCATTTGAGTTGCAATTTATCGGCTATCAATTTGGAAATCAATACATTATTATTCAGCGAATCGGGAGAAAACGATAAAATATCGCCTTCCAACAAGTTTTTTTGCAGAAAATCCCAATCGAATCGCTCGTCCACTCCTTTTAATATTACGCCCAGAAAATCATGGTCGGTTTTCAGAATTGTCGGTTTGGTTGCAAAAACTTGCAGGTGTCGCACATTCGGAATCGACTGTATTTCAGTTATTAAGCTATCACTAATACTTAATGGCTGCTTTTCATAAGAATAATTGCTGTCGAAATGCGAAACTTGAATGTGCGAGCCGAAACCGATGACTTTGTTGCGCACTTCCTGCTTGAACCCGACGACCACCGCGACCGACAAAATCATAACCGCCAAGCCCAGCGCCATGCTGATAACGGCAATCCGAATGGCCGGCGGCGAAACCTGTTTTTCGCCTTCCTTGTTGAAATAGATTCGTTTCGCTATGAAAAATGCGGCGCTCATCGACTCGGTTTTAAACTCAATGATATTCTTCCAATGCCTTTTCCAAAACAATCATCGCTTGCTGCAATTCTTCTTTTTTCAGCACGTAGGCAATCCGTACTTCGTCTTTTCCCAAATCGGGATCGGCATAAAAACCCGAAGCCGGAGCCATGAAAATCGTTTGGCCTTCGTATTCAAAATCGGATAAGCACCACGCGCAGAACTTGTCGGCATCGTTCACCGGCAGGCGGGCAATTGTGTAAAAAGCGCCCATTGGAATCGGCGAATATACGCCCGGAATGCGGTTCAGGCTATCCACGACAAAATTGCGGCGGGCGAGGTACTCTTCATACACATCCATCATGTATTCTTCCGAAACGCCCAACGAGGCTTCGGCCACGATTTGTCCCAATAACGGGGGACCTAATCGCGCCTGACAGAATTTCATCACGGTTTTACGCAGTTCCTTGTTTTTCGTTATCAACATTCCTTCGCGGATGCCACATTCGCTGTAACGTTTTGAAACGGAGTCAATTAAAACTACATTCTCTTCTATTCCAACCAAATGCAATGCGCTCACATAAGGCGAGCCTGTGTAAATAAATTCGCGATACACTTCATCGGAAAACAGATATAAATCGTATTTTTTGACCAAATCGCGGATTTTATTCATTTCTGCACGCGAATACAAATAGCCGGTTGGATTGTTCGGATTACAAATCAAGATGCCTTTGGTGCGCTCGTTAATCAGCGCTTCAAACTTTTCGATAGGCGGCAAGGCGAACCCTTTTTCAATCGACGACGGCACCGTGCGAATGACTGCTCCTGCCGAAATCGCAAACGCCATGTAATTGGCGTAAGCCGGTTCGGGAACGATAATTTCATCGCCCGGATTCAGGCAAGCCATGAACGCGAACAGCACGGCTTCCGAACCGCCGGTAGTAATGATAATATCGTCGGCGCTGACATTGATTTTGAATTTGGAATAATAGGCAACCAACTTTTCGCGGAAACTGCGAAATCCGTCGCTGGGACTGTACTCCAAAATTGTCCGATCGATGTTCCGAACCGCATCCAAAGCGATTTGCGGCGTCGGAATATCCGGCTGACCAATATTTAAATGATACACTTTCAAGCCCCGCGCTTTGGCCGAATCGGCGAGCGGTACTAATTTTCGGATGGGCGAGGCGGGCATTTCAATCCCGCGGGTAGATATTTCCGGCATATTAATTCTGAATAAACGGCGCAAAGGTACGATAATAATTTTAGAAATATGCGATTATGGTGAAACATATTGGGTCACCTGCAAAACCGGTAAGGGTGCATAATAAAAAAGCCGACCTGTACAGATCGGCTTTTTTATTATATTTTTTCCGTTTCCCTTACTTTCAACTTAACTTGTTTACGTGCAAAGCCAACTTCGATTTCAAGTTGCCCGCTTTGTTTTTGTGAATCACATTGCGTTTCGCTAATTTGTCTAACATCGCGCTTACTTTCTTGTACAAGTCGTTAGCACCCTCTTTTTCGGTGGTATTGCGAAGATCGCGAACAGCGTTACGAGTAGTTTTCGCATAATACTTATTACGCAATCTCCGTGTCAATGTTTGTCGGATTCTTTTTACAGCTGATTTATGATTTGCCATTTTTAAATCGTATATTTTGAATTATAATTCGTTAATTTAGTAGTCCATAGGGGAATCGAACCCCTCTTTCAAGAATGAAAATCTTGCGTCCTAACCGATAGACGAATGGACCGTTTTCGTTTAGCGGATGCAAAGGTAGAACTTTTTTTTGAATCTGCAAAAAAACTTCGGAATTTTTCTTTGAAAAATATGTTTTTCATTCATAATTCTACAATTCCATAATTGTAAGCATCTGCTTATTTACAATTTGAACATCAAAGTTTTTTCTGCAAAACAGATAGGAAGCGTTTCCCATAACAGGGATTTGTTCGGGATGTTCGATAAACCACGACATTTTTTCAGTCAAGGCATCTACGTTGTGAGGTGGAATCAAGAAACCGGTAACACCTTCTACGACCGTTGTCCGGCAACCCGGCATATCGGTTGTGATGACGGGACGGGCCATCGCCATCGCCTCTAAAATTACTCGCGGCGTTCCTTCGCGGTAACAAGTC
>JAISWY010000117.1 GCA_031270925.1 Candidatus Symbiothrix sp. | reverse complement strand
TGTGATTGCAGGATTCGGATTTGATTCGTATCGACTTGCAATAGAAGCGCTTATAAATTGAGAATTGAAAAATGGAAATGGATGAGTATATTTTGGCGAATATTGATGAAGAGGGAGCGCAATTAGCGCGGCTTTATCGCGATGCGCACGTTTGCCTGGTTCGGCCGCGGATGCTTTCGGGACATTTGCAGGGACGACTTTTGAAAATGCTTGTCCGGCTCATTCAACCGAAACGGATTTTGGAAATCGGAACTTACACGGCTTATGCCACGCTTTGTCTGGCCGAAGCGCTGCCCGCCGACGGGGAAATTCATACTATCGAAAAAGACGATGAAATGGAGGATTTTATCCGCAAGCAAATCGAATTATCGGGTTTCAAAGATAAAATCCGTTTGTATATCGGCGATGCTTTGGATGTGATTCCGGCATTGGACGAAACATTCGATTTGGTTTTTATTGATGCCGATAAACGTTTATATTGCGAATATTACGATTTGATTTTTGAGAAAGTTCGTCCGGGCGGATTGATTTTGGCCGATAATACTTTGTGGAGTGGGAAAGTGGTGAAAACGGTTGTTCCGAGCGACAAGCAAACTCAAGGCATTCTCCGTTTTAACGAAAAAATCAAACAGGATATGCGGATTGAAAAAGTGATTATTCCTTTGCGGGATGGATTGACAATGATTTATAAACGAATATTGACATGAGATTCCTGCTTTCGCGGGAATGACTGAGTGCGAGATAAAGAAATAATTTAATATATTTTGCCAAACAAAAATTTATATCTACTTTTACGGCTATGTTTTTTAATATAACAAATATGATATACCGTCTTTTCGCCGTGTGTTTTTTCGCTTTCGCCTTGGCCGCGCCAATGCAAGCCCAAGAACTCAACGCCAAAGTTACCGTGAACAGCGAACGGATTCAAACAACCAATAAAAATGTGTTTACGACGATGGAACGCGCTGTTACCCAATTTATTAACGGAACTCGATGGACGGCCGCCACTTTCGCCGTCAATGAAAAAATAGATTGCTCGTTTGCCATTCAAATCACCGAACAGCCGTCCGAAGGCCAATTCAAAGCCGAATTGTTCGTGCAGGCGCGTCGGCCGGTGTATAATTCGTCTTACACAACTACTTTGATTAATTACCGCGACACCAAATTTGAATTTGAATATCAGGAAAATTCCTCGATCGAAAGGCAGGAAAATATGCTGAACAGCAATCTGGAAGCCGTGCTTTCCTACTATGTTTATTTGGTTTTGGCTTTGGATTTCGACAGTTTTTCTCCACTGGGCGGAACGTTTTTCTTTCGCGAAGCTCAAAATGTCGCTTCTACCGCGCAATCGGCAGGATGGAACGGCTGGTCGGCTTTCGACGACAGCAAAAGTCGCGGCTCGATGATCAATTCGTTTTTGGACGAAAACATGAAAAAATACCACGAACTCTGGTACAACTATCATCGTAAAAGTCTCGATGAAATGGCCGCAAATCCCGATCGCGGACGGCTTACGGCTCTCAGTTTGTTGCCGGCTTTGAAAGAATTGCGCCAAGTGCGCTCGTCGGAGTTGGTTTTACAGATGTTCGCCGATGCAAAGCTCGATGAAATCGTATCAATCGCTCAAAAAGCAACGGCGGAAGAAAAGAAAGAAACCTATGATTTGCTGCGAAATGTATATCCCGGAATGTCGAACCAATTGGATAATTTGAGAAAATAACAATATGCTGAAAAATTTAACTGTTCGGAACTATGCGCTGATTTCCCGTTTGGAAATCGATTTTTCCAACGGATTTTCTGTAATGACAGGCGAAACGGGTGCGGGAAAATCCATCATTTTGGGTGCATTATCATTGATTTTAGGTCAACGTGCCGACGCCAAATCCATCAAATTAAATGAAGATAAGTGCTTGATTGAAGGTGTTTTCAATGTCTCGTCCTACGGATTGGAGGCTTTTTTCGTCGAACGGGATTTGGATTACGATGCACAAAACTGCATTCTCCGTCGCGAGATTTGGAGTTCGGGAAAATCTCGCGCCTTCATCAACGACCAACCGGTGGGATTGAACGATTTGAAAGATTTGGGCGCGTTCCTGATCGATATTCATTCGCAACACCATAACTTGTTGCTCGGCGATACCAAATTTCAACTGCAAGTTCTCGATGTATTGGCCGAAAATCGCGCTTTACGCATCGAATACGCTTCGGAATACAAGCAATTTCAACAGATTCGCCGCCAATTACAGGAATTGAAGGAAAAAGCGGCCATTCGATCGGCCGAACAGGATTATTTGCGTTTTCAATACCAACAATTAACCGACGCCAAACTGCAAGCCGGCGAGCAAACCGGATTGGAAGAAGAGCAAGAAACGCTTTCGCATCTCGAAGAAATCAAAACAGGATTATTCGCGATTGAAAACCGGCTTTCTTCCGATGAAACGGACATTCTTACCGGATTGAAAGAAAGTGTGAACACGGCGCAAAATATCCGCAAAATTTTCCATTCTGCTGATGAAATCGCCGAAAGATTGCAATCGGCCTATATTGATTTGAAAGATTTATCTTTGGAAATCCATCATCAACAGGAAAAATTGGAATTGGATCCCGAACGTTTGCAACAAATCAACGAACGTTTGGATCTGATTTATTCGCTTCAACAAAAACATCGTGTCGATTCCATCGAGAATTTGATTGCTTTGAAAGACGATTTGGAATCGCAATTAACCGAAATCGCTAATTTTGACGATGAAATCGCTGATTTGCAACAACAATCCGAAATTTTAGAAGCGAAAATCCACCAATTAGCCCAACAATTAACCGAAACGCGGGTACAATCGGCCAAATTATTGGAACCCGAATTGGTAGAACGGGTAAGCATTCTTGGAATGCCCTCTTTGCAATTCCAAGCCGAAATTAAAGAGAAAGAAATGCTCGATTCTACCGGAAAAGACGACATTCGTTTCTTGTTTTCCGCCAATCGGAATAATCCGATGCAGGCAGTCGCCCAAACCGCATCCGGCGGCGAAATTTCCCGGTTAATGTTGGGAATTAAAGCTTTGATTGCCGGAGCCGCTGCCTTGCCGACTATCATTTTCGACGAAATCGACACTGGCGTTTCAGGCGAAATCGCCGATAAAATGGGCAATATTATGCAAAAAATGGGAGAAGTGATGCAAGTCATCGCCATTACGCATTTGCCGCAGATTGCTGCTAAAGGCCAAGCGCAATATTTCGTTTATAAGGAAGAAAACAACGATTTTACCGAAACGCATATTCGTCGCTTGTCGCCGGAAGAGCGTGTTCGAGAAATCGCCCTAATGTTGAGTGGTTCGGAACTTACGGATGCGGCGATCGAGAATGCAAAAGCGTTGTTGAAAAAGAAGATGTAAAAACGAAAACAAGATGCGAATCGACACAACCTACAATTTTTACACCGATGCAAAAGGCGGCGATCCCGACTGCGCCAGTCCAACCTTGCGAAGGTACCATAGAATACTATGGAGCAAGCCTCTCCCCAACGGTAAGAGTTTCAGCCTGTTGCGTAAACGAGGCAGAGTTTATTTATACCACCATTCGGAACTCGGAGAATTTTTTCTGGGTAGCGACGCCATTACTCATTCGTATAAAAATCACATACGCAAGCTGTGGCTAACGCGACATATTCCGGACGAAGTCAATGAACTTTTTAACATCGGTTCCACTATCGGATCGTATATTATCTTTCCGAACAATAAAATCGACGGTAAAATAACTCTCAACGGCGCTCGCGGATGTAATAGTATGATTGACGACCGGTTTGATTTAACGTTGGAGTGTATTCGCCGGTTCTATTTGGAACAAACAAGCCCACTCTATGATACCTTATTACGGTATAAAAATTTCTTTAACTTATTCGGCAATTTCGGAGGCTACATCAATTTCTTTTTGTTGGGAGATTTGGTAGATGAACACGAGCAAGTTAAATTTTATTTGCCGTTTGATAATTTTAGACATCCTCCAACATTTTCCGGTATCGACGACTACCTGTTATATAAAAAGAGAGTAATCGATTTTATTAGAAGGAGAAACGAAAGAATCAACAAAATATTTAATGAAGGAAAAACACATCATATTTAACAAATCAAATAGATCGCTCAACAATTTGGAAAAACAATGAACGATTACAATTGAGTTATAAAAATGAACGAACTAAGAATCGATAAATGGCTTTGGGCGGTGCGCATTTTCAAAACTCGCACTATCGCTGTGGAAGCTTGCAAAAAAAACCGCGTGATGATTAACGACACGCCGGTGAAGCCCTCGCGGATAATTAAAACCGGTGATGTAATTCAAGTGCGCAAATCGCCGATTACCTATTCTTTCAAAGTATTGGATTTGACGGTTAATCGAATCGCTGCGAAATTGGTTCCCAATTATTTGGAAAACATCACGCCACCCGAACAGTATGAAATTCTCGAACTGCAAAAAATCAGCGGATTTATCGATCGCGCCCATGGCACGGGACGTCCCACGAAGAAAGAACGGCGCGATTTGGAGCAGCTTTCAATGCCCCTTTCGCCGGAAGATTTGGAATTTGATTTTGATTTTTAGGAACGGTTTATTATGTGTTTTATGGGAAAACCTTATTTCCACCTTGTTCAACCAACAAAACAGCCTTAGTAGCGCGGATAAAATTTCCGGAAAATTTATAGGGTAAATGGACAAAAATCAGGTAACTGAATTTTTGCACGTTTGTGCAAGGTGTATAATAACAGCAAAAGGCCCAATGAGGACCTTTGCTGTTTGAACTGATTTCTGTTTTTTTACTGCGTGTAAGTAAATTCACCGTCATCATACGTCAGAATCGGCGTGTCGCTATCCGATGGGAACACTTTAACTTCTACTTCTCCTGGTGTTCCTGCCGGAACTTGGCAGGTAAGGCACCTCGGCGAAAGAACGGTTACATTGGTACATGGGATGTCGTCTATCGTTACAACGGGCGGAGCAAGATAACGCTTATGGTCTAACCCGACGTTGTGCTTGATTTGATCAAGCGACAGCGTTTTATCGTAGAGCCTGACAGAATAAATATTTGCATTGATTAGAAAGGTGCCATCTGCTCTTGTACCACCCGGATTAGCGCCAATAGCCCAACCGGTAGCGTTTGTGGGTGGTTTTGCAGTGGCAACTGTATCCGAAATTTGTTGAATATTTCCAACTCCATCCACATATATTGCTAATTTACAGCCATCTTGGGCATTATTTATAAGTTGACCGGACAGAGTGAGCAGTTTTCCTACTTCGTATGGAATTATAGGAGAAAATCGAAAGCTGCCACCTAAGTGTTGCTGCAATGCAACGTTTCCTGCGCCTATGGCGCTACCGGTTTTTATACCGAACCCACCCACATCAAAGTTGGAAACTTGAATTCTTTCGTTACTTGTATGAGCTTCATCTGTTTTGTACACTAATTCAAGAGTATATTGTGGCGGCACATAGTTTGGCTTATATATTCTAAACCAACTGGTAAAGTTTGCTGTTCCGAAATGGGCAGAGTTGACTTCCCATGACAGATTGGGAGAAATTCCTTGTGATATACAGAAGGTATCCGCGCACATTTCTGCATGGGGAAGAATAGCTGTTCCTTTCAGATTTGTCCAAGTGGCGGTCGTTAATGAATGATATTTGTCCCCTTCTCCGGTATTGTTAATGCCGTCATAATGAGCTACTAAACCATCCTGAACATATTCGCTTGTTGCAGCGTAAGGAAACGGAAAATCGTCGTTACCGTTATAGATGCGAATCCATCTGTCGTCGCCTCCGGTAGCCGGCATGGATGCAGGAGAAATGTTTACCGCATTAAAAGTAATCTCAGCGCTCGACAGAGAAAGGCAATCATCCAGCACCACTTTCATTTTGTGATTCGTTCCCTCACGAATAGCGGTAGTTGTAAAGATCGACGAGGGAGTTGTTGCAAGAAGGGTGTCGTTTAGATACCAACTGTAAAACTTCGCATTGTCGGGTGTCGCCTTAAATGTAACCGCATCGCCGCCTACAATTTCGTCGGCAGCCGGCGCTGTAATCACCAGATTGTTCAGAGCGTTAGCTCTCACTTGATAATCCTTACCTGCCTTCCGCCATTGACTGCCATTCCAGAAATAAACGCCCTCGCAGAAATTCGGACTGATGTTGTAAACAATCATACCGATAGCAGTTAAATCCTCTTCGGCCTCGGAATTGCCTACTTGCAGGGTTTCTAAATTTTTTAAGGCTACATGAGGCAAAAGTAAACCCTTTGCATTGCTTTGTAAATCAAGAATTGCAGCCGCGTGCGGGTTCTCGCTTAGGCCGCGTTCGCTGATTACCACTTGCGCTTTCGCACTTGCTGCGCCCAACATAATGAGTAGCAGCGATAAAAAAATAAACTTCTTCATTGCAAATTTGTTTTTTAAATTATTAATTAATACTTTCAACTTCTTGTGTTTATTGATTTTCAGGTTGCAAAGATAAATAAAATCTAATTAATTTATGCAAATTTCATACGAAAAGTGGCTAAATCTTTTTTTTGAGGCGCTATTGACGTTTTAACGTAGCGAATTTAAAATCGGATGTCTCCACGCGGTCGCTCTGCTCCCTTGGTCGACATGACGGGACAATCAAAGGAAAAAGGGGAGGGAACAGGCCGCCGACGACAAAGTCGCCGGCAGCCTGTTCCCTCATCACTCACCATGGAAGCGCGTCATGTCGAGCGTAGCGAAGCGAAGTCGAGACATCTAATTTTAAATTCGCTACGTTAAAAAGTCAATAGCACCTCAAAAAAAGATTTAGCCCGGAACCGGAAATCCATTATAGATTATTTATTTCGCATCCCTTAGGTTTTTCATATCAATAGAAATTACTTATGAAAATCAGGACTTCCCAAAGTATTTTCAATTAATATCGTGTTTTGCAAACAAAAATAAAAAATTTAATCTATATTTGCATCGTATTATTAATTTCGAAATATTTATTACAAATGGATGCATCTAAAGTGGATATTTTTATCCTCACAAACAACAAGTATTTCGAGAGTTATCAATTGGCAAGCCTGCGGGAAAAATTACTGAACTTGCCCGAAGAAAAATGGGCAAGCCTGCAATTTTTGCAATTCAAAGACCCGACAATAACTTTAATCGTTTCGCTTTTGGGCGGTTCCTTAGGAATTGACCGCTTTTTCATCGGTGATACGGGTTTGGGTATTGCTAAATTGCTCACTTGCGGAGGCTTTAGTATTTGGACAATCATCGATTGGTTCCTCATCA
>JAISWY010000082.1 GCA_031270925.1 Candidatus Symbiothrix sp. | reverse complement strand
CGAAAAGACTATCAGTTACGCTGAAAGCCACGATCAGGCTTTGGTGGGCGATAAAACCATCATTTTCAGACTAATAGACGCCGATATGTATTGGCACATGACGACCAACGATGCAAATTTCATGGTCGATCGCGGCATCGCCCTGCACAAAATGATTCGTTTGGTAACGGCTTCGACCATCAACGGCGGTTATTTGAATTTTATGGGCAATGAGTTCGGCCATCCCGAATGGATCGATTTTCCGAGACAAGACAACGGTTGGTCGTACAAATACGCCCGCCGCCAATGGAATTTGGTCGATAATACCAATCTAAAATACAAATACTTAGGAGCCTTCGACCAAACGATGATTCATTTGATTGCGCAGAAGAAAAATTTCCAATCAAGTGCGATTCAAAAAGTCTGGGACAAAGACAGCGATCAAATTTTGGCTTATTTACGCGACGATTTATTCTTCGTCTTCAATTTCAATCCCGTACAATCGTTTGCCGGTTACGGTTTTTTGGTTCCGCCGGGGCAATACAAAGTAGTTTTGAACACCGATAATCCCGATTTCGGCGGCTTCGGTTCGTCGGACGATTCAGTGGAACATTTAACGATTTCCGACCCGCTTTACAAAAAAGAAAACAAGGAATGGTTAAAACTGTATTTGCCGGCGCGAACAGCGGTAGTTTTGCAAAAAGTACAATAACTCTCAATTCAAATATGTATCCTTTAAAATTCAATCCTATTCTCAAACCCATCATCTGGGGCGGCGAAGACATCTGCAAGTTCAAAAACATTAAGCCACAACAAAGTGGCATCGGCGAAAGTTGGGAAATCTCCGACGTTTCGGGCAACGTTTCCGTAGTTTCCAACGGTGAATTAGCTGGAAAATCGCTCACCGAACTAATTGAACAGTTCGGTGAAAAACTCTTAGGGAGACCGGTTTTTGAACAGTTCGGAAACACTTTTCCCTTGTTAATCAAGTTCATAGATGCCAAGCAAGCACTTTCGATTCAAGTGCATCCCGATGATGAATTAGCGAAAAAACGCCATAACTCGTTTGGGAAAACCGAGATGTGGTATGTGGTTAAAGCAACCGAAAACGCATCGTTGTATTCGGGTTTCAAAATGCCGATTGATGCCGAAAAATATGTAAAAAGTCTTGAAGATGATACATTTACCAATTATCTCCAAAAGCATACAGTAGCGCCGGGCGATGTGTTCTTTTTACCGGCGGGCCGCGTTCATGCCATTGGCGCCGGCTGTTTTATCGCTGAAATCCAACAAACATCGAATATTACTTACCGGATTTACGATTATAACCGGAAAGATGCAAACGGAAATCTGCGCGAATTGCATACCGAATTAGCGAAAGATGCGATTGATTACAACCTCTATTCTTCATACAAAACAAATTACAAACGAAAAAGAACAGGTGTTGAATTGCTGGCTTCCTGTCCTTATTTCACAACTAATTTGATTGAGGCGAAAACAAATGAAGATTTACGGTTAATACACCGCGATACGTTTGTGATTTACATTTGTTTGGAAGGCAAATTGCAATTGATTGACAGTCAGAAAAATAAAATCGAAGTCCAACAAGGCGAATCGGTTTTGGTTCCAGCCGAAAACGCACAGTTCATTCAATTGCTTTTTGAAACCGACAGCAAATTGCTGGAGACTTTCATCGGTAATGCTTAGCAAAAATAAAATCAAATTCATCCGTTCGCTCGAACGGAAAAAGGAACGCAACGAATCGGGACTTTTCTTGGCCGAAGGGAACAAGTTAGTCGCCGATTTGTTGCCCTATTTTTCCTGCGAATTATTGGTTGCCAAACCTTCGTGGATGGCTACACAAGGCGATTTGAAAGCTAAAGAATTGATTGTAGCTGACGAAAACGACATCGAAAAAGCGAGTTTGCTCAAAAATCCACAAGATGTTATCGCCATTTTCGTACAATCGGAACAAATATTGGATAAATCGTTATTACAAAACGAATTAAACTTGGCTTTAGACGGCATTCAAGATCCGGGCAATTTAGGAACCATTATCCGCATCGCCGATTGGTTCGGCATTCATCACGTGATTTGTTCGCCCGATACTGCCGATATTTATAATCCGAAAACCGTGCAAGCTACTATGGGCAGTTTGGCGCGAATGCAAATTTTTTACGAATCCTTGCCCGAATTGCTTACTACTCTACCCGATTTACCTGTTTACGGCACTTTTTTAAATGGTGAAAATATTTACACAAATACGCTCACTACCAACGGTTTAATTGTGATGGGCAATGAAGGGAACGGCATTCGACCCGAAGTGGAAAAACACATCAATCGCCGATTGTATATTCCGAGTTTTCCACTGGAAACCGATACGGCCGAATCGTTGAATGTGGCGGTAGCCACGGCTATTACCTGTGCCGAATTTCGGCGACAGCAAGTGCAAAGCTTGGGATATACACCGATTTGAGCAGCAGATAAACTATTGATTGCCATCAGTTTGTCGAACTCTTTCCAATTTGCTTGCAACTTTCCGCTATCCGGTTCGATTTGTTTCTAATCAACCACCCAGCCCTTCGGGGGATGCCATTCGGACATAAACACTCAAGCTTAAGCGCTCATACTTCATACCTCATAGAAAGTACGTTATCTTAAATTTTCCGCTACCCAACTCAATTTGTTTCTCTTCTCCGGTTTGCTTGACAAAGCCGGACAACGAATATTCGCGGGCATTTCTTGGCTTAATCACCGTCGCAGAGCTTCCGAACGGGATGACGATTTCCATATCCAGCACGTCGTTATTCAGTTGCCAGTTTACGGCGACAGCGCCATAAGGCGTATCTTTTGTTGTTTTAGCCCAGGTGATGCCCTGAGGAATTTGTGGATCTATGATGACATGTTTGTACCCCGGAGCGTTTTCGTCAGTCCTGATACCACCGATAGCTTGGTAAAACCATGCGCCTATTCCGTTGTAACAGTTGTGAATATGACTGCGGTCGCCGGCCCAGTGTTCCCATGTTGCAGTTGCTCCGTTGTCAATCATATAGAGATAGCCCGGATAATCGCGTTTTTTCAGCATGGAATAAATGAAGTCGGGATGATTTTGCTGCACAGCCCATTCGACAAGCGTCGGGACGCCTGCCAAACCCGTTGCGAAATGCCCCTTATGTTTTTCTTCTGTTTCGGTAAACAGACGTTTTGCAACATTCTCCATCGAATTTAATGGCGTTGCCTGAACAAGCATCGGGTACACAAGGTCAATTTGCGAGCCGCTTGCATAGTTTGACGCCGCTTCAT
>JAISWY010000050.1 GCA_031270925.1 Candidatus Symbiothrix sp. | reverse complement strand
TTTTTAATTCTATATTTATTAATAAAAAAAAAGTATCATGAAAAAAAATTTTTACTTAAAAGCCATGGCGCTTTCTGTTTGTTTGTTTTTGTCGGTAAGCAATTTATCTGCTTATGATTTTTCTGGAGGAAGCGGAACCGCTCGCGATCCCTATCTTATTACAACTCTTGCGGATTTTGATAACATACGGACAGCCCGTGATCAAAAATTCCAATTGACGAACGATCTGGATTTTTCCGGATATGTACGTGAAGACAATCAACCTTGGTGGCCTATCGGAGAATGGGGCGCCGGCGACAACGACCCGCAACGGTTCAGCGGAGTATTTGACGGCAACGGTTTCAAAATCAAAAACATGGTTGCCGACAGAAGTTGCCATGACTTGAGTTTGTTCGGAGTAACGGATGGCGCCAAAATCGTTAATCTGATTCTTGAAAACTGCGAGTTTTCTGCCGAAGCCCGGATGGGCGCTCTTATCGGAACAGCATTCCGCACACAAGTGGATCAATGCGCCGTAATCAATGTTAAAGTGAATGGAATTTACGGGCCGAAAGTAAAAATCGGCGGTATTGTCGGCTGGTCGCAAGGTTCGGAAATTACCAATTGTTACTCTTCCGGAGTAGTATATTCGCAGGGCGACGAAGCCGGAGGAATCTGCGGAGCGGCAGAAAGCGGCTCAACTATCGCGAATTGCTACACGACCTGCATTGTCGAAAGTGATAATCACGCGGGTGGCATTGCCGGCGCCGGGAACGGAAGCGCCTTGCTGAATTGCGTTGTGGCTTCGACGGAGATTAACTGCGCGACCGATGTTTTCCGTGTTTGCGGAATCGACCACGGAGTTGTTACTCGAAGCAACTGCTATGCTTTCGAAAATTTGCTGGTCAATGGAAACCCGGCAACCGACGACTTGGGCGCAACAACTAAAAACGGCGCCAATGCTTCCCAAGAAGAATTAACTTCTGTTGATTTTTATGATGGAATCGGATTCGCCATCAAAGCAACCGACCCGGACGACGACGAATATGTGCAAATCTGGAAAATAGACGCCACGGTTTCGCCCTATCCCGTGTTTCTCTGGCAAGAAGGTGAAGAAACGGCCATCCGATCGAATGACGTTTCTTCCTATACATGCTGGACGGATGGCGACGGAATAAAGATGAAAGGTTTCGCCGGAGGAGAACAAATCAAAGTTTATTCTTCAACGGGACAAATCACGGCTCTATTCACTGCTTCCGCTTTCATGGAATCTTTCAACATTCGCCAATCGGGAGTTTATTTCATTCGGATTGTTTCCGGAGGAAATTCCCGGACATTGAAAGTAATCAGGTAATCACTAACTTCCTCATCATGAGAAAAGAGTATATTCTAATATGCCTGTTCTCCTTTCTATTAAGTATTGCCGGTTTATCCGTACATGCACAGTCCCCGGAAAAACGAACAGTTTCGGGGACTGTTACCGACGAAAACGGAGAAATTCTTCCGGGCGCAAGCATTGTATTGAAAGGATCGCAAACAGGCTCAGTGGTCGATATTTCCGGAAATTATTCGATTAACGTGCCGGACAATAAAACCGTTTTACAGGTTACTTTGCTGGGCTATGTCCCTGTGGAGATTCCTGTAAAAGGGAAAACAATTATCGACATTGTATTGACGGAAGACGCTAAATTGCTCGAAGAAGTCGTTGTTGTCGGTTACGGCGTTCAGAAAAAAGCGACTCTTTCGGGCGCTATTTCAGTAGTCGGTAATAAAGAAATCAAAACAGCTACCAATGCTAATGTAGAAAATCTGTTAACCGGAAAATTGCCCGGACTGCGGGTTCAGCAACGCACCGGCGAACCGGGCGATTATTCTACGAGAATGGATATTAGAGGTTTCGGTTCTCCGCTGATTGTGATTGACGGCATCATTAGCGATGAAGCAGGATTTAAACGCTTGGAATCCAATGAAATAGAAAATATTTCGGTACTGAAAGACGCTTCGGCCGCTATTTATGGAGTACGTGCAGCCAATGGCGTACTGCTGGTAACGACAAGGCGAGGCAAGGGAAAAACCGTTGTGGAATATTCCGGAACTTACGGTTTTCAACAACCATCCGGTTTGCCGGATGTATTAAATTCCTATCAATATGCGGAATTGGTAAGAGAAGCCGACAAAAATATGGGAAGAGGAATCGACGCAACTTTTACCGGACAGGATTTGGAAAATTTCAGAAACGGCCTAACTCCAACAACGGATTGGGCGGATTTGGTTATCCGAAAATCAGTTCCTCAAATCCATCAGAACATCTCTGTTAATGGCGGAAATGAACGATCCGATTATTTTGTTTCTTTCGCTTATTATCAGGAAGATGGAATCTGGAAATCGGGCGATTTGAATTACGAGCGTTTCAATTTACGTTCCAATGTCGGATTCAATATTACCGACCGGTTGAGAGGCGAATTATTGATTACGGGCGTTTCCGACGAAAAAAATCAACCTTACAGGGATACTTGGGAGCAATTCAAGTCGATTTGGATGCTGAAGCCGACCGATCCTGTTTACACCAACAACAATCCCGGATTCTTGCAGGATATGATGTACGGCCTTCATCCTTTGGCGACGACTTATGCCGACCAATCGGGTTATAAAACGTATAAAAACAGAAATTTCAATACGGTGGCTTCATTGAAATACGACGCGCCTTTTTTGCCGGGATTAAGCGCAAAGTTCGTCTTCGGATTTACCTACGATAATCAGACGGCCAAGCAATTCCAAAAACAATATACATTGTATAATTATGACGACAAGGACGAGACATACAATGCCAAGTTCTATAACACCCCGTCGTCCATCCGGAGGCGGTATTGGGAAAATCTTCAAATCTTGTCCCAATTCCAATTGAATTACGAAAAGTCCTTCGCTCGAAAGCACAATCTAAAAGCTTTATTCACATTCGAGCAACAAGACCAGAAACGGGATAATTTTTGGGTTAAGAAACAAATGGAGCTGGATGCCGTCGATCAATTATTTGCAGGATCGGATAATGATATCGAAGGATCTGCCGATACGAATAAAGAAAACTTGGTTCATCTTCGCAATTTGGGTTTGATCGGGCGTGTCAATTATGATTATTTGTCGAAATACATTGCCGAATTGAGTTTCCGGCGGGATGGTTTATCAAAATACGCTCCCGACCACAGGTGGGGATTTTTTCCGGCGGCTTCGCTGGCCTACAGGGTTTCGGAAGAAGATTTTTTCAAAAACCTAAACTTTTTGTCTTTTGTAAGCAATTTGAAATTAAGAGTTTCGTATGGAGAAATGGGAGATGATTACAATACCGACGGCTATCAATTTCTGGAAGGATTCAGTTATCCCGGACAGACTTATATATTCGGCGACTCATCCTCTAAGGGATTGAGATTTTTATCGGTAGCGAATATTAATCTTACATGGATGACGGTAAAAACGTTGAATCTCGGCGGCGATTTGGATTTATGGAACGGCTTGTTCGGCGCTCAACTCGATTTTTTCCGGCGATACCGCGATGGAATCCCGGCCAATAGAGGAGCAACGGTTCCCGGTACGTTCGGCGGCGCTTTACCCGACGAAAATTTAAATTCCGATCTATACAAAGGATTTGAAGTAATATTCAGCCATTTCAATAGAATCAATGATTTTGAATATTCCGTATCGATGAATTTTGCATTAACCCGAAGGCAATACGGAAACAAACTCGAAGGCGATGCTACCAGTTCGTGGGATCGCTGGAAAAATAAATACTCCAACCGTTACGGCGATATGGGATGGACTTACGGCTCGAACGGACAGTTTTCTTCCATGTACGACATTTGGAACTCGCCGATTCAGGATGGTCAAGGAGGTTCTACCCAATTACCCGGCGACTGGAAATATGAGGATTGGAACGAAGACGGTATCATTGATGGAAACGATATGTACCCGAATAGCTTTGAACATTTCGGCGACAGCGGAAATCCGAAAATGACTTACGGCTCTACTGTT
>JAISWY010000031.1 GCA_031270925.1 Candidatus Symbiothrix sp. | reverse complement strand
GTGTCGCCCAAATTATTTGCCTCAAAATCAAGAATAGTTGTGCTTTCAATGCTGACAGCGGGATTGCTTGTGCCGTTATTTATCCTAAAATTATAAGAATATGACGGTTGCTGCGTACTGCCGTAAATTTTGATTTGCGTATTGCGGATCAGCGGCACATCGGTCGAAGATTGTTGCGAGCAAAAATTATTGACGTACACGTCCAATTTGTCGGCAAACTCTTTGATTACGGCATATCCGTAATTGGAATGTGATACGTCCATTTGCGTACAGGTATTGTATTTGAACGGAATAGAACCCGAAGCGGGTGAATTTTGCATTTGATAAGTGTCTGCATTGACATAAACGCCCATATACGGATTGTAAGTTATCCAAGTATTTTTGATTCTTATATTCCCCAAAACAAAAGGTACTATTTTTTAAAACAAAAGGTACTAAAACGCACATGACTACATACAATCCGCAAACCAATCATAAGCATTTCTCCCCAACCAAAATAACGAAGCAATACAATATTCAATCGTCGAGTTTACGATTTCTGCGATTCTTGCGTTCATTTTATACTGTTTTTTTTTAATAATCAGTTGTTTAATACGATGCAAAGTACCGCGCACAATCAAGGGAAAAGAGCTAATAAGAGCCAACAGAAGAGCTAAATAAGTCTAAACAAAAAAGACTTCGGAAAGAAGTCTTTTTTTACCTGATTATTTGGCATTTACCACAATATTTGGCGGAATGTCCTGTAATGAAAGTGCAGGCGAAGCCGTTTCATCTTCAAAGCCAAACTCATAAATCAGTTGAAATTCGCGAATCGCATCGTCGCGCAGTGTCTTTTCGGTCTTAACGCGCATCAGCTTGCTGTGATATTCCGTTCCGTAGCCATGCAGCATCCTGTTCGCATCCTCAATAAGCCGGAAGATTGAAAAAGCCTGCTCGTTCACATCATCAGGATTAAAAGGTGCAACGCCATCGTAGCGGATGTCTGCAATGGTAATAATTAGAGTGGCTTTAGCCTGTTGCACGTTACGGCCTCTGTTGGAATAATCTACTCTACCCAAATCAATCAGAGCGCACGGGAAATCAACCGGCGGTTGTTCAAAATTCAATTGCCCCCAATCCTCTCCGACAAACCGTAAACCGGCGACTTGCTGCAAGCGTTGCATGATGTTTATAAAAATTCTGTCCATGATTATTTATTTAGCTTTCGGGCTATCCACTCGTATATTTCCGGCCAAGCGGGCAATCCGCCCACCTGTTTGTCGTCAATATACAAGTGTGCATATACTTTCCGAGATGCGGAACCATACAGTTCTGCGGCGCCCGGCTTGTGTTCGTTCACTCGGTCGAACGGAATGCCCTGTTCCAGCAACCAGTTAATCATTTCTGTTTGACGCGCGCCTTCGCGACACGTCCAGATAATCAGGTAATGCCCTTCCTCTTTTAAAAGTTGCATTACCGCCTTTGCATACGGAGCGGGCGCGCCGATTTCCGGCCAGTTGCCCGTGTGCAGTGTTCCATCAAAATCTATTGCTATAATCATGCTCTTCATTTTTTGCTTTAACTTAAATAATTACCGCTTAAACCCGCAACCAGCCTTTCATAGGATATATATGTGGTAGATTCCCGATCTACCACATTGCCATAAAAATATCTTATGAAAACATTAAACCCGTAAAATCCGGACGATTTGAAAACTATGCAATTCATAACATTCCAATTAAACCATAATAAGTTAATGTGCGGGGCTTGAAATTAGCGGGCAACATTACTTTTACTTCAATTATTGCTATTTTTTTCGTACTGATAATTTTAAAAAGTTTATAAATCAAACGCCGAAATCGAAAGCGGCAAATTATGTTCCCTGTCATTGTCGTCCCTGAACTTTGCCTCGATAAATTGGCGCGACGGCGCAGGCCGGTAAGCGTCCTTGATAATGGCGATGCCGTCGTTGAAACCGGCGTCGTTGCATTTTTTTGCCAGTTTTTCGAGTTCCAATACTTTGCTTGCCTTCAAATTCCCTTTGCGGTCTTTTGCAATCAGGCTCATAATGGTTTCAACAAGGTTGGCGCTGTTTTCGTCTTTTGCAAGCGTCTTGATAAAGTTGCGCACTTTTTCGATGCCGACCTCTACGGTGTCGTCCCAACCCTCGTTTACGCGGTTGCCGACGGTGATGGAAATGCGACCGTCGCCTGTGGTGTAAGTGTCGGTTTTCCTGTCGGACTTGGTCTTGAAAAGATCGTTTTTCATTTCCCTGATGGTATCGAAGCGGGAAAATACAACGCCTTTTACAAAATACAACTGCTTGGAAATTTTTTTGAGTTCCTCAAACATCTCCCTGATGGTTTCATCCTTCAACGTCTTAAACGTTTCGCGTTCCTGCACGATACGTTCTTTTTCCGATTTCTGTTCGCTTTCCAGTTGCGCGAACAATGCCGTTTTTTCTTCCGGCGTTAATTTTGAAATGTCCATAAAAATTAAATTTAAATTGTTTTTAAATATTGTTTAATCGAATATCTTTAATTGTCGTTTATCTTCTCTGTTGTTCCTTTTTCTTGAATCGCTATCCTTATCGTAGTGGATGTAATTCAGAAACGATTTATAGCCTATTCCCCAATGCGGGTAAATATGGCTGCGCCATACCTGCCTGTAACACTTCGACTGATTTTCAGGCTCATAATACAGCGCGGTCATCGCCTTGATATTTTCCGCCCTTATTTCGTATCCCATTTTATTGTAAGCCATATCAATTCAGATTTATTTTGTTCAACAGGGCTTCGGCTGTCAGGCCGCCTACCCACTCCAAATCCTTGTTTTTCTTATTAAAAGCGTTGTACAAACTCCGCAGACGCTCAACCGGAATACGGTTAAAATCGTCCACGCCGGCTGCCCTGCAAGCTGTAGCCTTGATAAGTTTGGCATTGCTCTCCCTGCCCATGTTTTCCATCCACACGCCGATTGATTTCATCAACCGCTTGCGCCATTTATCCTGCACGGCCAGTTCCGGTCTTGCCTGTCGTTCCAATATGCCGCACAGTTCGAGAAGTTGCGGAAAATCCAGTTCCACGCTGCTTGTTACGCCATAATTGTTCATCAGCATATCCATACGCGCGTCTTCATCCATTTTCAGTTGCCGGCAGATTGCATGATATTTTTTCAATAATCCGTTAAATTGTTTGTCTGTAATCGTCATCATAACTGTAAATATTAATTAATTTTTGCCCCAATACAATTCGCCTTTGGATTCATCGATTACGATTTCGCCGCCCGTCGAAAAACGGCTTGTAACAATCGCTTTCAATCCTTCTACATGAAAAACCACGTTTGCCCAGCGTTTGGCCTGCTTCGCGATTGACGGATACGGCTCTTTCCGTTCCTCGTGTGCCACAAAAATAAGCAGGCTTTTCGGCAGGGATGCAGCCAGGCGGTTTTTGACTTCCGAAGGTTTTAACTCGCCCATGTAAACCGTCAAATTGTCTATAAAGATGATTCGCGGAGCTTTGGACTTGCCGAATTTGTCGATCAACTCATCGATCGACAAATAGCCGTACCATGCGATCCGGTCGGCGGAAGTGATGCACGCCCGTCGGCATACTGCGCGGAAACTGTCGCCAAAACCTTCCTCCGCCGAAACGTATGCCGTCTTTCCTGTCTTGGAAAGCAGTTTGGCCATTTGCAGGGAAAACCATGTTTTACCGTTCTTTTCCCTGCCGTAAATCAGCCAGATGCCCGCCGGCGAAACGTCGCCCAATATCTTCTGCATATTCGCGTCGGCTATCTTTAATTTTTTGCCCGGCTTCATGTTCATGAGGTTATAACTTGATAATGATCGTTTCATGCTTCATTTGCTTGATTATTATACAGTATAAGCAGCGATTCCGCACGGCGCAAGCCCGATATGTTACCGTCGTCAGCCACGAGACAGCGGCGGACAAGTTCTTTCAGTTTGCTTTTGTCTTCCATGTTAGCCGAAATAACGTCGGTAATCAGACGTTTGTAAAATTCCATCCTTTCGTTTTGCTCGCGCGGAACGATGCTCGAAAATTTGTCGGAAAAACGACTAAACAGTTCGGCGAAATAATCGCGGTCGCGCATAACACCTTCGGCTATTTTGTTGCGCAGGGCGTTGGCTCCCATTATATACCATCCGCAACAGCCTTCCGTTCCGTTCCAATACTCTTGCAGCAAGCCCAAAGCCTTTTTACTTAATGCGCCTGCCTCGTCAATAATCACAACCGGGGCGGGCAAAACATTCAGATAGTATTTTGTTTCCGCTTTCAGTTCATCCAATGTCCCGCGCACATCCACGCCGATGGCTTTGGCCATCGCCTTAATAAAACTGTTCCATTCGTGGCATTGGGTGCAGTCGAGATAAAAAACATTTTTTTCGGTGTTAGCAAGGTACTTGGCGGTGAATGTTTTGCCGATACCGCAGTTGTCCACAAAAATACGGCTCTTGCTGTAAGTCTTGCAGAACAAAATTTCCTCGCGTATCCGGCGGAACACTTCCGTTTCCACTGCTTTCCACTTGCGGTCGTTTTTGCTCACGTTCAGTTCGCGCCCCAAACTCATCCACTTGGCCGGCTGCAAAAGGCCTTCGCGTTCGCCCGATTTCAAGCGGCTGTAAATGGCTCCGCCGATTCCGTACCTGCGGGCGAACATCGCGTCGCTACCGTCGTAATTGTCGCGTTGCGCCAATAATGCCTGCGCGACTTTTTCCCTAAACTCATTTGTCAATGTAATCATATCAATCTTGCTTATTTAAATGATTTAAAATTCGTCTATAAAATTCCGTTGCGGACGATTTTCCGCAACTGCGAGTTCCAATTCCTCGTCGTCCGCATCGGGCAATACCTCTGCGGCGGGCAATTCGATTGCTGCCGGACGGTTGCCGGAGATGGAAAACTTATTATTCAATGTTTTAGTCCGGTTGTCGATAACCGTTACGCGCTCGATGGTTTGGCGTTTGCGCTTGCCGAAGCCGTCGATGGTAGCAACGTATTTGCACATCAGTTCGCGGTTGGCTTCGTCTTCCGGCGTGCGCTCTATCCGGGCGCGATTGTATTCCGGCTTGCGGATGGCTTCGCAGATGCAGCGGTCGCCAACGAAAACGTAGGCTTTCAGTATCTCGCCGTCGTTGCCGTCGAGCCAGTATACATCCACGTTTTTGCCTTCTATCTCGCACATCAGGTCTATTAATTTACTGCCTACGGCTATCACGCCGTTTATGCCCAAGAGCCATTCCTGTCTTTGCAGTTTGATTATACCGGTATGGCAGCTTGTTTCGGTCTTGTATCCCAAAAGCGGCACGATGGCGCGGTAATTGATGGGCTGCAGGTCAGGGTTTTGGCTTTCCAGAAATACTTCCCAGCGGGTTTTGCCCTCGATTTTAGAGTGTTCGGCGTTGTTCCATCGTTCGATGGCGCGTAATCCGAGTTCGACGATTTCATCGTAAGGCCTGATTATCTTTGCCTCCGGCCCCGCCTGATACGATTCGTTCAACGCTCCCGGCCGCGCAAGCCAACCTTCTTCGCCGCGCTCATATTCGTAACGCAGTGGCCGGTTATATCCTTCAATTCGCTTGGCGCGGGCGTTGTTGGCCTCAATATGCACGTATTGGAACATCACGCCCTCTTTCAGGAAAGTATCCTTGTACGAAGCGTTCAGGTTTAATTCGCCTTCAAGTTCTGCCGGAAGGCTCAAGCCCCACTGCGCATAATTGCGTATCATTTGACGGTAAAACTCCAAGATGATGCCTTCTTTCGATTTGCCGTAAACCCAGCAGGTAAAACATTCGCTACCCAAATCAATGCCGTTGTAAAACCAGACACGGTCGTTCTGCCTGTTGTAGATAAACGGCGGTTGACGGTCGTCCACAGAAATAATCGAGCCTGCGTATTTGGCCTGTTTCAATGAATGGTAGGGACGAAATTTTGCAATAAGCAACTGTCTGTTGCCACCGCGAATCGTATGCGTAGCAATGCGATTATCCCATTTCGCCAAATAGTTATAAATAGTGGAAGGGCTGATCGGAGCAAACTCATCGGGATTATACAGTTCGCCTGTTTGGTTGTTGATTACTTCTATTTGCCCGTTCAAAAAACCGTTGTACATCCCTGTTATATCGGCCATTGTCGGCTTTTTGCTGCGGTCGGCAAAAAGGCTGTTCAAAAACAGTTCCATATCAACGCTTACTACGCGGGCATTGGCATTGCCGAAATTTTTATGGATAATCGCGGCGTATCCGCCTTTCTTATATTCGTTCCATTTAAGGCGTAACTTTACTGCGCTATTCGGGAGACTGTGTGGCTGCTTATCCCGAAAACGGTTGCTTTCGGCGGCTACAACCGTCCAGAGGTCGCCTGCCTCGTTTCCTGTTTCTTTGCGGAACTGCTTGCGCTTGGCGTTTATTTTCCCGATTGTATTCAAAACCGAGGCGTTGAGCGTGTATTCTTCTATCCTGTCTTCGCTTACTTTATGGGGAAAGGGGTATGTAGTATAAAAATAATAGGCATTCATGTCGCGTTCATACAAGCTTTCAAACAGCGATTTTTTGGCGATGGCCGGCGGATTGCCGAATTGCTTAATCGACAGGTTCAGCCAACTTGTCGGCAAACTCTCCGCCAAAAGAACCGCCGTGCTTTCCTCGCCGCATCCGCCGCCATTGCGCAGTTTATAAACGGATTTCCGGCTGATGCGTTGCCGCAGTCCGCCTGCGCTTATCAAACGCAGGCTTTGCTCGTGCGCCCCCTCGCCTTCAAAAAGGAATCGCGCCTGAATGCCTAATTTGCCGTCGATATATTCGTATGGATTAACTGTTGTCTGCATACCCCTTGAATAATACTTATTTTACGCCTACTACTACTCCAATGGTATTTTTTTAAGCAACCTTGCGGCATTGACGAAGTTGGCAGCTACCAGCGCAATCACCCATATTGGACTGTCGTCGCCAATGCCCAGCATGCAGAAACTGAGGCAGAAATAAACACAATAAATTCTGTGCTTTACGCTTAAGCGCAAAATGGCGCGAGCGTCTTTGGGTCCTAAAATTCTAATTAATAATCGTTTCATGTTTTTAAAATTTATCTACTGCTAATCCTTTATCGGTCATAAATAAGGAGTATTTTGCATTTACCAACAAATTGATTGTTGTTGCGTTACACTCGTGAATAATGATTTGATGAACGTTTGAATAATTGTCCTTTACCGGCACATTGAAACTGACTTTTATCGCCGCCCTGGATGCGGTAATGATTTCCAATGCATCTTTGTAATCTTCTGCTTTCATAATCTCATTTTATATTAATTCAACCTCACATCCGCGTTTTTAATTCGTATTCAAGCAGGCCGTCGAGGCAGCCCGACACAAAAAGTAATTTATCCCTTTGTTTTTTTTTGAGAGTTCCATACTGTTGTTCATGATATTTATATATTGAGTAAATATTTAGCCCTGTACATTTTGCGAACCATATCGCTTTTTTTACCTGTTTGATTTTCATACAGAGCCAATCGTACTGTATGACGGCTGCATTTACATAATTTTGCCAATTCACTGATAA
>JAISWY010000393.1 GCA_031270925.1 Candidatus Symbiothrix sp. | reverse complement strand
TAACCGAGTCGGGCGAATGGGATCGCGCCGAAAAAGTTCTCCTGCCCTGCTTAGCCAAGGAAATACCCGACAGCCGGGGATATGCCATGCAAGCCTCGTTGATTTCCCGTTTATACGGCGCCAAAGGAGATGTAAGCCAACAAATCGAATACCTTATACAATCGACGATTGCCGATGTGAAAGCCTCGGTAAAAGAAAATATTTCGATGCGCCAACTGGCTCTGTATCTGATGGAAAAAGACGATGTAAGCCGTGCCAACCTTTACATCAAGAAAAGCCTTAAAGACGCCAATTTCTACAACGCCCGGATGCGCACCGTGCAAATTGCCCGTGTGTTGCCCATCATTGATAAAACCTACCAGTTGCAGCGCGAACATCAGCAACGGGTTTTGATTTACGCCATTAGCATCATTGCTTTTCTGTTGCTGGTTATTATCGGCGTGGTTATTTATTTGTTCCGCCAATTGAAACGCCTCTCGAAAGCGCGTAAAGAAATCAACCACGTAAACCGAAAATTGACACGTGCCAATGCCCGGCTTCTGGAAAACAACCACATCAAGGAAGAATACATCGGCCGTTTTTTGAATCAATGTTCCGTATATCTCGATAAATTAGAGGCTTACCGCAAGTCTTTAAACAAAAAAGCCGCCAAAGGCCAACTCGACGAATTGTATGCCGCACTCAAATCGTCGCAAGTAATCGAAGATGAATTACGCGAATTTTACCATCAATTTGATACATCGTTTATCAACCTGTTCCCGAATTTTGTTCCCGAATTTAACAAACTTTTGCCCGAAAATGAGCAGATTTTTCCCAAATATCCATCGGAACTGACCATCGAATTGCGCATCTTCGCCCTGATTCGCATGGGAATTACCGACAGCGCCAAGATAGCCGGCTTCTTGCGGTATTCCATTACGACGATTTATAATTACCGCTCGAAATACCGGAATAAATCATTGATTCCAAATGAAAAATTCGAAGAAACTATTATGAAAATCGGATATATCAATCAGTGATAAATTGGTTATTTCTTTTTTTGAGGCGCTATTGACTTTTTAACGTAGCGAATTTAAAACCGGATGAACTTTCTCTTTACCGGTTTACTTTTCTTCAATTGCTTTATTTATCTAAATATCTAATATCAAAATAGATAAACCATTTTTTGAATATTTATTATTTACTTTCCGTTTATACGGCAAATGTTAAGGCATGAAAACGGCATAAATTTGCATCTAATATACAGAAATACTGTAAATAAATCATTAAATTTTTCTAAAAATGAAAAACATCTTACTTTTCTTTTTGTGCATCGGGTCGTTTGCAACGATCGGTGCGAAGCCGGAACGCCATGCGCCATCCGGTCGTTTTGAACGTGCTACGCTACCTAGCGAATCTACTGCGGCCGACATGACCGGAAGAACTAATGAATCTGCTACTGCCGGCGGTTCCTTACGTGGCGCCGGAAATGATCTACCGGAACCGGGGCCTATTGGTGGCGGTTTGGGAATTGTAATGCTCTGCTCGGGAGCTTATTTGTTAAACATTAAAAAAAATAGAAAATGAAAAAGTTATTACATTTTAAAACATTGTTGCTTGCGATTATCTTCGCAAATGGAACAGCAACAGCAGAAATTTGGGTTCACTCATTGATGAATTCCGATTTGGGAACAATTCATGTTGGAACCCCGCTTAATGAGACATCGTGGGGCGGCTGGTATAACTTTCAACACGATTGGTACACTTGGCACTCTTCGGAAGTCGGTTTCGGACAAAATACCGACGGTGTAACGGGTTGGAATTGGGCGGCAGCCGACTCTTATAACTGGGACGGTAGCCATAGTTTCGTTCATCGCGATCTTACGTCAGTGAAGTTTGCAGAAGCTGGTATTTATTATTTTATAGGACGTGTAAAAGGCGCAGCTTCGGATAATTATGTATATGCAACATCGGATTGGAGTAACAATGCTATTTTTTCAATTGGTGCCTGTTCCTCATTGACCGTTTTACCATTGCAAAATCCACTGGCGATTTCTATAAACTATACTTCTGCGACGTCTATTTTATTCAACGCTACAGAATGGTTGGACAGACGGATTTTGGTAGTTCGCTATCTGCGCGATGACGTCGTAACAGCGCCTGTGACCGGAACGGATTATGCAGTCGGCAATAGCATAGGGGCAGGGACTGTTGTATTCTACAATTTCGGCGACGGCACAACCGATGCCGATGTGGCCTCCTTTACCGATACTGGATTAGATGGCAGTACAACTTATAAATACTGTTTCTATTCTGAAAATTATCATTATTACAGTTCCGGCGCTACTTATATTGTTGGGGATGATGCGATTACCGGTAACTTACAATTGTCGGACGACATACATGTTACAGGCGATTTAACTATTTCTACAACTTCCCAAATAGTCAGCGACAACAAAACTATTGCTGCCAATAAAATTTATTTGCAATATACGGCTGCCAGTACTAATGAATGGGAATTTATCTCTTTGCCTTTCCCCGTTACACAAGTATTAAATTCAAGCAAAGCAGTTTTGACACAAAGCGGTGATACCGGGCCTTTCGGTTTGGCTACTTATAGCGGAACTGACCGTGCAAGCAGCGGCGCCGGTTGGAGTTACTATCCCACTACTCTATCTGCCGGAGCTTATGCCGTTTGGGTAGATAAAAGCATAGTAAGCGATGGCGTTCTGTTATTTGAAACTTCTGTAACATCCACAGGAGAAGCATCTTCCAATGCAAAGACAGTTGCTTTGGCTTATCCTTCCGGAAATGCTAATGCGATTCATAACGGATGGAATTTTGTAGGTCATCCTTTGCTTTCCAATGCATCATTTTCATTGGTCGCGGGGCAATTCCTCTATACTTACACCGGTAGCGGCTATGATGTAACCGATGATGTGGGCAGTGTTTCCAAAAACGCTTTCAGTTCATATTTTATTAAAACGACAGAAACAGCAAACTTAGGTTATTCATCGACGACCTATTCTCCTGTTTCCGCTGCAACCAATGCATCTCCCGAAAATTTGATTTTGTATTTGAATGACACATACAAAACAACGATTCGCATGAAAGAATTGGCTACAAATGATTACGATGAACTATACGACGCGCCCTACATGGCTCCCCTGTCATCCGCCGTTCCGCAAATCTACACGCTGAACAACGCCGGCAAAATGGCCATCAACAGCATTCCCGAATCGACCGGCATCAACTTGGGCTTCCGCTTTGCCTCCGCAGGCGAATACACGCTCTCTTGGGATAATCAATTAATCGGTACAAACCTTAGCTTGATCGATGGCGAATCAGGCGATGTTATCAACATGGCAACACAATCGTCGTATTCGTTCACGGCGGCGGCAGGCGAAATCAACGACCGCTTTTCGATTGAAATCAACCGCGTACCCACCGGCTTGATTCAAATCGACGGAAATGTGAAAGTTTACAGCGAAAACAATACCCTCGTTGTAGCCGGTTTGGACAAAGCGACAGCCCTTCGAGTATATGATTTGTCGGGTCGCACGATTGCCAACGAAAACATCACTTCTTCGGAAGTTCGTATCCCGGCGCAAAAAGGCATTTATGTGGTTGTTGCTGGCGACAAACGGTTTAAATTGGTTAATCAATAAGCATTCCACAGCATAGGGCGTTGGTCCATGGAATAAAAAGAGTTGTAAATGAATGATAGCGCCCTTTGCGAAACCTTTGCGTCCCTTGCGGTTAAATATTTTTTACCGCAAAGTTCGCAAAGGAGATACGCAAAGAACGCAAAGAATAAAATTGAATAATCAACCGCCCTTTCAGAGCAAAAGCGG
>JAISWY010000349.1 GCA_031270925.1 Candidatus Symbiothrix sp. | reverse complement strand
CCAATGATTTATGCAATAATTGCAGTTGTGTTCTTTGTTTGCGAGCTGGTTTACTTCAAAATTGCCGACAAATACAACATCATCGACAAACCCAATACCCGCAGTTCGCACAATTACATTACAATCCGTGGCGGCGGCATTGTCTTCTGGTTAGCGGCTCTCCTGTATTTTATTATTGCCCTTACCGTCTCGTCTGGCCCCGTCCTTACCGTACCCATAGTCTCTTTTTTCTCCGGTCTGACCATGCTTTCTATTGTCAGTTTTTGGGATGATATAAAATCATTACCAAGCAAAATCCGAATAATCATTCATTTTCTCTCTATCTCACTGGTTTTCTATGGACTAAACCTCTATTCAACTTTACCTTGGTACTTAATCCTCACCGCTTACATTTTCTTCGTGGGTATCCTCAACGCCTACAATTTCATGGATGGCATCAATGGTATTACCGGTCTTTACAGTCTGACAATCTTAATGTCTTTGCAATACACAAACCAAAAAAACCACTTCATAGAGCCTGATTTTATCAATTATGCTATCATTGCTTGTTTGGTTTTCCTTTTCTTTAATTTCCGCAAAAAAGCGAAATGTTTCGCTGGCGACATCGGCAGTATGGCGATGTCGTTCTGGATTGTAACGCTACTTTTACAATTGATGCTGAAAACCGAATCAATTATTTGGATAATGTTCCTTGCAGTTTACGGTGTGGATTCTACACTGACAATAATTCACAGATTATATTTAAAACAAAATATCTTCAAACCACATCGCTTGCATTTCTACCAAATATTGGCGAATGAAAAACAGCTGTCACATCAATTAGTTTCTTTCCTTTATGCAGCTATCCAACTGCTGATATGCGGCTTAATTATCGCGATTCACTTCACGAATCCGCAATATGAAATCGTTGCCGCTATCGTAATTTCCTTCGTTTTATCAAGTGTTTATTTGCTGAAATTCAAAACAAAACGGGCAAACCCATAAGAGATTGCCCGTTGAATCTGCTTCCGGCGCTTTTTACTCTATCGCCACAGAAACTCCGCCCAAAATCCAAAATCCCGGCTGCGGAATATTCCCCAAATCATAATAAGCCGTATTCAGTAAATTGTTGGCTGTGAAATAGACATTAAACCGGTCGATTTTCCAGTTAATTTTCAAATCCAAAAGCGCAAACGGCGGATATTCGGTTTCGCCCACAGCCGTCAGATTTTCGTATTTCGTATAAGTGCCGGCGCGGTCTTGCCAACGAAACTGCCAATCGGCGCTGATACCTTTATATATAGGATGCGACAAGCCGGCCGTAAATTTGTGCCGCAAATAATCCATCACGTAATTTGAGATCCAATTACCGGATGTTTTATCCTGATTCATAAACAGATACGCCAAATCCAATCGGGTAGGGGAGAGTTGTGGCCAAATCTCTTGGAAACGCAACGATATGCTCGCTTCCACGCCTTTTTTATCCAGATGCGTGAGGTTGCGCGATTGCCATTTGTCGCCCGGATTGCGCTTTACCCAATCAATCAGATTATCGCCTTTCATGTAATATCCTGATAATGAAGCGGTAATGAATGGGTGTTGGTGTTTCAAACCCAATTCAAACGATTCCGATAATTCGGGTTGCACATCCGAATTACCTTCGTGTGTGACGCCTTTGTAATATAAATCGGTAAAAGTCGGCATTCGCGTTGCCGTACTCCACGAAGCATAAGTTTTAAAAGAATTGTTCCACCAATAACCGACATTAATATGCGGGTATAAAAGTCGATTATTTCTAAAATCTGTATTGTAATTGACTAATAATCCGGCGCTTGCGGTAAACCCGCGATACAAGAAAGTATGTTCCGCAAAATAGCTGATATTCGTGCGATTGTCGGTTCGTTTGAATTTATCCACCGCAATACTGTCGCGCCCCAAATTGCTGCTCTTAATGCCTTCATTGCGTATTTCTCCGCCGAAATTAGTTATTCCTGCAAGCCATTTGTATTGCATGTTCAAATTGAAACCGAAAACATCGGTACGATGGAAATTTTCGCCGAAATTGCTGTATCTCATGGTGTTACCAACTAACAGACTGTCGCGTATCAGTTGATAATGGTCGTAGTGTCTGTTCCAATAAAGTTGCGGAATCAATTTAAGTTTGTTTCCCGCTTCGCCTTTGATAGCGCTGAAAATGGAGCGGGTATTATCGAATTGATTGGGATAAGCCGCCGAATAAAAAGTGTTGGCCCCATACTCTTTGTCGTTCCATCCGAGTTGCAGATCCAATTTAGCATATTCGACATCTAAACTACTATGCCACAAAGCATTAAAAATTTTGTAATCGCTATTTTCAATATATCCGTCCGAAGAGTGATAACCGGCCGAAAGGCTGTGGGACGAATTTCCGGTTTTCAACGAGCCTCGCGCTTCCCCGCCGAACAATTGGTGCATTCCGCCTTCCAATTGCACGGAGCCGCCGTTTTCGGAATTTTTTTTGGTAATAATATTCACGCCGCCCGAAAAAGCGCCCGCGCCGTAGAGTAGGGAAGTGGGTCCCTGAATAATTTCAATACGTTCGATGTCGGAAAGATTGACCGGAAGGTCGAGATTGTAATGGCCGGTTTGCGGATTGGTAAGATTGGCCCCGTTGAGAAGAATGGCTGTTTGTTCAAAAGTGCCGCCACGCACCGAAACGCCCGCTAAAACTCCGTTGCTTCCTCGTTGGCGGACGTCCAGGCCAACGACATTTTTCAGTAAATCCTGAACGCTAGTAACAGGCTGTCGCTCAATTTCCGCGTGGGTAATAACGCTCACAATCCGGGCCGTTTGATTGAGCCTGAGGTCTGCTTTGGCCGAACTGACGACCAATTCTTCCAATTCGGTAATTTTACCGATTGAATCGCGAGCCGAAATCGTTGTCGTTTGAGCCGTTGTCTGTGCGGTGTTCGCCAATGTCAGCGCAACACCCGCGATTACGCCGATGTTCACGATTTTGTGCATACTGTTGAAAGCCGCATAAGCTTTTCGGGCAAACATCCTGAAGCGGTAGGCTTGCCTCGATTTTAATTGTTTTTGTTTCATAAAATAATGATTATAGAATTATTTATCTAATTGGAACGATTTCCGTCCAATCCGATTTCCATCTGCAAAAATATCCACGCGATAGGCGCCGGCTTGCAAAAATTCTTCGATTTGCCAATAAATGCTCATCTGTGTTTCTTCGCCGGTATATTCAATGGTTCGTTTTTCGGAATAAGGGATTTTTTTGTTTTCGTAAGTGAAAACGTTGTTGGAATTTTTGATTAACACATCATCGTCCGGTTTTTGAATGCGGATATAAATGGTTTTTTCGCCCGCTTCGGCTGTGATATTCTTATTAATCGTAAAACAGATTTCTATTTTAT